>JBFHFG010000466.1:0-3330 GCA_041583815.1 Halovulum sp. | reverse complement strand
AGTCGCTCGAAGATCACGTCCAGCGCGGGGCGGTTGTAGACGAAGCTGTTGCCGAAATCGCCCTGCAGCGCCGCCGAGACGAAGCCGAGGTATTGCAGCGGCAGCGGCTGGTCCAGCCGCAGCGACGCAGCGACCTGCGCCCGCTCGGCCATCGAGGCATCGGCGGGCAGCAGTATCTCAAGCGGGTCGCCGATGGCATAAACCCCGAGGAACACGACGACCGAGGTGATCGCCAGCACAAGGCAGGCCTGAAGCGCACGGCGCAGGATGAAGACGATCATCGCCTGCGCGCCCCTAGCTGAATTGGTGGTCTCATCGCGGTTTCATGTCTCCCTGTCGGATGCACGTTGCAGAGGGATTCGTTGGTATGCAATCATATGCTTCAAATTCAGATTGCTATGCGAGTTCGGCATATGGACCTTGTCAATCTCGAAACCTTCCGGGCGGTCGTCGAACACGGCTCGACGCTGGCCGCCGCCGCGGAACTGGGGGTGACGCAATCCGCCGTATCACGACGGATCGCCCAGCTTGAAAAGGAAATCGGGCTTGAACTGTTTCACCGGGACAAGGGCCGCCTGACCCCGACCGAGGAATGCCGCCTGCTGCAACCGCACATGTTCGGCATGGTCGACCGGGGCGCGCAGATGCTGACCCTGGCCAGCGAGTTGCGGCGCGGCAACTCGGCGCTGATCACGCTGCGAATCGCGGTGCCCGGCAGCCTGACCCTGTCGATCCTGCCGGGCATATTGCGCGACTTCCTGGCCGAGAACGACCTCGTGCAGGTCGAACTGCACACCGGGCCCTATGACACCATCGAACGGATGCTGCTCGACGAGCGGGCCGAGATCGGTTTCCTGCGGCTTCCCGTGCAGCGCTCGGGCCTGAAGGTCACCCCGGTGATCGAGGCGCGCACCGTCTGCGTGATGCACCAGGACCACCCGCTGGCCGCGAAGCCCGAGGTCACGATCTCGGATCTTCGGGGCGAACCGCTGATCCTGTTGGGCCGGATGCGGGCGCCGCGGCGCGAGATCGACGACGCGTTCTGGTCCACTGGCCTCGTGCCCAATGTCCGGATCGAGGCGCATTCGGTCATGTCCGCCTGCTCGCTGGTGGCGAACGGGCTGGGGGTGACGCTGGTGAACGAACTGATGGCCAAGGACTACGCCCACCTGCCCATCACCTACCGCCCCCTGACGCGGTCACTGTCGCACAAGTTCGCCTTCGCGCTCAGCGCCAGCACGACGCCGACGCGCGCGGGCACGCAGTTCATCGACCTGTGCACCGCGCGCCTGCGCTCGCTGCTGCTGGACGGGCAGTCCGGGGCCTAAGACCGGATCGGCGCGCCCGGACCAGGGCCGAAAGGCCCCCCGGGCGATCCGGCCCCTGTGGGGTCAGGGTTCCCCGGCACCGCCCCCGGCGATCAACGCCTCGATCCGGGCCGTATCATAGCCAAGATCCGACAGGATCTCGCGCGTGTGCTCGCCCACCAGCGGGGCCGGACGCTCGATCGCCGGGGGCGTGGCGCTCATGCGGACGGCGGGGCCGACGACCTTGACCTCGCCCGCGCGCGGGTGCTGGTAACTGGTGATCAGACCCATGTGCGCGACCTGCGGGTCCTCGGCGGCCTGAAGGTGCGTCTTCACCTCGCCGCACCAGATGTCGGCCTCCAGAAGGGCCGCGATCAGGTCCTCGGTGGTCCATTTGCCGGTTTCCGCCGCCAGCGCGCGCCAGACCGCGTCGCGCTCGTCGAACAGCGTCGCCGGGTCGTCGTATTTCAGCAGATCGTCATTGCCCAGCACGCCGACCAGCGTCTTGTAAGGGCTCATGGCGATGGTTACCCAGCCGTCCCGCGTCGGATAGGTGCCGAACGGCGCGTCCATGCCCGGATGGCCGATGCCCGAGTTCGGGCGCTGGAAATCCTCGCCGAAGTTCAGCGCCGTCACCATCTCCTGGTTCTGGTGGGCCAGCATCCCGGCCAGCAGGTTGACCTTCACCTCCTGGCCCTGCCCCGAACGCTCGCGCCACAGCAGCGCGGTCAGGATGCCATAGACCATGTTCATCGCGCCGACCTGGTCCGAGAACCCCGCCCCCACCGGCGTCGGCGGATTGTCGGCCTGCCCGGTCGCAGCCATGATCCCGGTCAGCCCCTGAACCAGCATGTCCTGCCCGGGGCGGTTCACATAGGGCCCGTCCTCGCCATAGCCCGAGCCCGAGCAATAAACGATACCGGGGTTCACCGCCTTGAAATCCTCGTATCCATAGCCCAGCCGCGCCATCACGCCGGGGCGGAAGTTCTGCACCACGACATCCGCCGTTTCGGCCAGCTTCATGATCGCCTCGCGCGCCTCGGGCGCCTTGAGGTTCAGCGCCAGGCTACGTTTGTTGCGGTTCCACGCCAGGAAGTTCGGGCTTTCCGAGCCGCCGACCCACTTGTTCCGGAACGTCAGCGACCGGAACAGGTCGCCCGCGCCGGGCCGTTCGATCTTGATGACATTCGCGCCCATGTCGGCCAGCAGCTGGGTCGCGAACGGACCCTGCAACAGGTGCGAGAAGTCGAGGATGGTGATGTGGGAAAGTGCCTTGTCGGTCATGATCCGGTCCTGTCGTCGTCCAGGCTGCCGTGTGCGCGCGCCCTGGCATCCCGCCAGAGGTCGCGCAGCGCGGTCAGCGTTGCATGTTCGTCCTCGCCCGCCGCGAATGCCCGGCGCAGGCGGGCAGAGGCCGCGTTGGTGAAGGCGGGGAACCCGTCGAACCGCGGGCGCAGCGCGGCGCTTTCGGCAGTGGTCAGCGTGGCGCGATAGAACCCGCCCCAGTCGGCGTTCACACGCTCGTCGGTCCACGCCGCCCGCGCCGAGGGCTGGCCGCCGTGGCGCGGAATGAACGTGGCCTGCACGTCGGGGCGCATCAGCCAGGCGATATGCTCTTTCAGCGCGTCAGACGGCACCGCCCGCGCCGAGAACGCGATCCCGGTGCCGCCCAGCACACCGCCCGCGCCGCGCCCGATACCGATGGTGTCCGAGAACGCCACCGCATACGGCGCATGGCCCGCGCGGGCATAGGTGACATAGCCGAAGACCAGCGGCACCAGCGCGATCTCGTCCGTGCGTCCCATCGCCTCCAGCAGCGCGATCGGGTTCAGGGCGGCACTGCCCTCGGGCGCCCGCGCCGCGATCCGCCGCAGCCGCGCCAGCGCGGGCAGCGCGACCGCATCGGGCAGCATGTCTTCACCCTGCACCCGCGCACCCTCGGCCGCGGCCATCGACAGCAGCGACAGGAACGCATGCGGCCCGCCCAGTGACAGCGCCACCGGCAGGCGCGCGGCGATGTCCT
>JBFHFG010000465.1:0-3331 GCA_041583815.1 Halovulum sp. | reverse complement strand
GTCCTTGCGGACACCCTGCGCGACATGGGGCTGGAGACGGGTCGCATCGGCTATGAGGGCGAATATCTGGGGGGCCGTTATGTCCATGCCCTTCAGCAGCAGATGCCTGATATCAAGCTTGCCGAATGCGACGAGCTGCTGGCGCGGGTGCGGATGTTCAAGACGCCCGCCGAGATCAGCCTGCTGCGGGACGCCTACCGGGGAACTGCAAACGCGCTGCAGACCGTGTTTGCCTCGGCGAGTGAGGGCGATACCGAGCGCGAACTGTCCCGCCGCCTGTCGGATGGCATTCTGTCCAGCGGTGCGGACAGCACCGCCGCGATGGTCATGGGCGCAGGCGTGAACACCGGGTTGCATGCGCAGGCGACAGACTATCGGATCCAGCAGGGCGACTTGATGAAAAGCGACTGCGGCGGACTCTACCGCGGGTATTTCTCGAACATCGGGCGGACCGCCAAGCTGGGCGCGCTGAACGATGACGACCGTTCCGTCTGGACCCGCTTGCGGGAAATCCAGCACGAGCTTGTCGACATGCTGCGTCCCGGTCGTACCGGACGCGAAGTCTATGAACGCTGCGAGCAGCTTCATGCCGAGCGGGACCTGCCGTTCATCTTCGGTCACAACGGGCACAGCGTTGGCTTGATGATCCACGAACGGCCCATCGTCGCACCGAACGAGGATATTCCCTACGAGGCGGGAATGGTCTCGACCGTCGAGACCCGGGTGCGGTGGCCCGGACGTATCGGCTATCACATGGAAGACCTGTTCCTGATCACCGAGGACGGGCCGGAATGGCTGTCGGACGCGTTCGACAATGAAGAGATACTGGTGGTCTGAAGCCATACAGTAGCGGGTCTTCCTGCGACGAGGTTGAGGTGCGCCAGAAGGGCGTACCCTGAACCTCGTCCGGAACCGCAGGTGGGGTTTCCCGAAAAGGAAGTGCAGTCGGGTCAGTCGCAACTGGGCTGTACACCGGATTATCCCGCCGGTGCACAGCTTTCAGGAAGTCAGTCAGTCACAGGATAGGGCTTCAGGCCACATCGCGGCGCAGACATGCGACGCGCTGGTCTGGCGAAGAATTGAGCTTGCGCAGCCCTGGATCAGCCTCTGCGCAGATATCGGCCGCGATCGGGCACCGGCTTCGGAAGCGGCAGCCGCTGGGCAGGTTCTCGGGCGAGGCTGGTTCGCCCTGAAGCAGGATACGGGTCGAGCGGCGTTTACGCTCAAGTTCCGGATCCGGAACCGAGACAGCCGAAAGAAGTGCCTCGGTATAGGGATGACCCGGACTATCAAACAGGTCCTCGGTTTTCCCCAGTTCGACGATCCGGCCAAGGTACATCACTGCAATACGGTGGCTCAGGTGCTGGACGACGCTCAGGTCATGCGAGATGAAAAGAAGCGCAATGCCAAGCTCGGCCTGAAGGTCTTCGAGCAGATTTACGATCTGCGCCTGGACCGACACATCCAGCGCCGAGACGGGTTCATCGCAGACGATGAAGTCGGGTTCGACCGCCAGCGCCCGTGCAATGCCGATGCGTTGCAGCTGTCCGCCGGACATCTCGTGCGGATAGCGGCTGCGGAAACTCTGCGCCAGGCCAACCTGGTCGAGCAGCGTGGCGATCCGTTTCGACCGGGATGCTGAATCGCCCAGACCATGGATCCTAAGCGGTTCCTGCAGGATATCCTCGATGGTCATCCGCGGATCGAGCGCGGCGTAGGAATCCTGGAAGATCATCTGCCCGCGCCGCCTGAGTTGACGCTTCTCTGGGGCCGAACGCATGGTCTTGACGTCAACGCCATCGATAAGGATGCGCCCGCCGCTAAGCGGGATCAGCCCGGTCAAGGCGTTGCCGGTCGTGCTTTTGCCGCAACCACTTTCGCCGACCAGCCCCAGTGTCTCACCCCGGTTCAAAGTGAAAGAGACCCCGTCGACAGCCCGGATCGCGGTCGGTTTGCGAAACGGCGTCGGAGAGGGGCGGTTGAAGCGAACTTCGAGGTTTTCGACGGTCAGGATCGGGAAGGTCATTAGGTGGCCCCTTCGGGTGGCAGGTCTGCCCAGCAGGCGGCGGACTGGCCTGGGCCGAATGATCGCCGTGGGGGCGGTTCGGCACTGCAACGGTCCAGCGCGAAGACGCAACGCGGCTGGAACGGGCAGGACGGTGGCAGATCGACAAGGCTTGGCGGTTGTCCGGCAATCGCCTGCAGCCGCGTCTGACGACGGTCGATCCGGGGGACAGACCGCAGCAGGCTGCGTGTATAGCCGTGGCGCGAATGGGCATAAATGGCGCTGGCATCGCCCGACTCGGCCAGGCGGCCCGCATACATGACGTTGACCCGGTCGCAGAGGCTGGCGACCACGCCAAGATCGTGGCTGATCCACATGACCGCCATCCCGGTCTCTTCGCGCAGTTGAACGATCAACTCTACAATCTGTGCCTGAATGGTTACGTCCAGCGCGGTGGTCGCCTCGTCTGCGATCAGCAGGCGCGGACCGCAGGAGATCGCCATTGCGATCATCACCCTCTGGCGCATGCCGCCCGAAAACTGGTGCGGGTAGTCGTCGAGGCGGTTGGCGGCATCGGGAATGCCGACGCGTTTCAGAAGTTCGGTCGCTTCTTTGCGCGCCGCGCGATTGGACAGGCCGAGTTGAAAGCGCAGCATCTCGCTCATCTGGAATCCGACCGAAAGTACCGGATTTAGTGACGTCATCGGATCCTGGAAGATCATGGCAACCTCGCGCCCGCGAACCTGGCGCATTTCGGTTTCGTCCAGAGCCAGCAGATCCTTGCCATCGAGGCGCAGCGCATTGGCGGTGACGCGCCCCGGAGCGGAAACCAGGCCCATGATCGACAGGGCCGTCATGCTTTTACCAGAGCCGCTTTCGCCGACCACGCCCAGGATCTCTCCTTCGGCGATGTCGAAGGATACGTTGTCGACGGCGATGACCGATCCGGATGCCGAGGGCAGCTCGGTGCGCAGGTCTTTGACTTCGAGAAGAGAGGTCATGAAGGGTTACTTCGCTCCTTGCGCGAGAGGATCGACGGCTGGGGCATTGGCCCGGCGCAGCGTCCGCCAGGCGCGCGGATCCAGTGCGTCGCGCAGCCCGTCACCGATGAAGTTCACCGACAGGACTGCAATCATGATGGCCATCGAGGGACCGAAGAGCAGCCACGGGGCGTCATCCAGATAGCGGCGCGCCTCGTTCAGGTCGCGGCCCCAGCTGGGGGTTGGGGGCTGGGCACCGAGGCCCAGAAAGCTGATCGACGCTTCCGAGACTATGGCACCGGCAAAGACGATGGTGATCTGGACCACGACCGGCGCGATGGCGTTT
>JBFHFG010000464.1:0-3366 GCA_041583815.1 Halovulum sp. | reverse complement strand
TACAACCTGATGCAGCCCGAGATCTCGGGGGAGCTGAAATCGCGCAAGGTCGCCACGCTCGAGGCGACGGCGCCACAGGTGATTGCGGCGGGCAATATTGGCTGCATGATGCAGATCGGCTCGGGTACCGGGGTTCCCGTGGTACACACGGCCGAGTTGCTCGATTGGGCCACTGGTGGTCCCAGACCGCGCAAAATCCAGGTAAATTGACCCAGTATCGCCGATATTCTTGCCACATTTGCAGCGCAGGGTCATGCTTGGAACAGGCAGGAACCGAACGAGGGCAACGAATGATCGGTAGGCTGGCGGCATGTCTGCTTGCGGTGACGGTGGGAACCGCGGCACTGGCCGAGGAACCGGGCGAACTGCGCAAGCTGGTGAACGCGGACGAGGCGCGCGCCTGGCAGGCGGTCGGTCGGCTGGATCTGGACGACTCTGGGTTTTGCACTGGCGCGCTGATCAGCGAAAGCCATGTGCTGACGGCGGCGCATTGCGTCTTTTCACGCCGCACGGGCGACAAGTACGAACCGGGCCGGATCGTGTTCCGCGCTGGCCTGCGCAACGGTCGTGCCACGGCCAGCCGACGCGCGCGCCGCTTCATCGTGCACGACGACTACCGCTATGACGACGACGACAAGATGAAGCGTGTCGCCTCGGACGTCGCCATCGTCGAGCTTGAGCGCCCGATCCGCGACGCGTCGGTGATCCCGTTCGAACGCTATTCCGCGCCCAAGTCGGACGACCGGTTCATGGTCGTGTCCTATGCCGCCGGGCGCGAGGATGCGCCGTCGCTGCAGGACGCCTGCGAGATGTTGGACGAGCGGGGCGACGTGCTGGTCATGTCCTGCGCCGTGACCTTTGGCGCGTCGGGCTCGCCGGTGTTCGTGCAATCCTCGACTGGCCCCAAGATCGCGTCGGTCATGTCGGCAATGGCAAGTTGGCGCGAGCAGGACGTCTCGCTGGCGGCATCGCTGGGTGCGCCGCTGGATTCGCTGCTGCAGCAACTGGCGCTGACGGATCCGGTGTTCCGCTCCTTGCAGGTGAAGGCCGAGGGCGAGCGCGCCTCGATTGCCAGTCAGCTTGGCCGCTCCACGGGCGGCAAACCGGGGCGTCTGCCGCAGATCGCACGCTGACCGTCGGGGGGCTTGACCCCCGAAATCCCCCTCCCCACATAAGCGATAGCCGGACGCCGCTGACGGGTTCGGCTGCAGAAACAAGGGTCTGTCCAGATCGGAAGACCCGCTGCAACCTGTATCGCTTCTGAAGGAGGATGCACTCATGCGCACCTATGATTTCACGCCGCTCTATCGTTCGACGATCGGTTTCGACCGTCTGGCAAATGTGCTGGACAGCGTTCTGACCAACGATGTCGGTGGCCAGACCTACCCGCCCTACAACATCGAGAAGACCGGCGACGACGCCTATCGCATCACGCTTGCGGTGGCCGGGTTCACCGATGACGAGCTGACCATCGAGGCCCGCGAAGGCCAGTTGGTGATCTCGGGCAAGAAAGCTGCCGACGAGGATGAGCGGAACTTCCTGTATCGCGGCATTGCGACCCGCGCGTTCGAGCGTCGGTTCCAGCTTGCCGATCACGTCCGCGCCACCGGTGCCGTGACGGAGAACGGCCTTCTGCACGTCGACCTTGTGCGCGAAGTGCCCGAGGCACTGAAACCCCGCAAGATCGAGATCGGTCAGACCCCGGCGCTGGAAAACGCCGCGAACTGATCGGGCTGCGACAGTGGATGGAAGGCCCGCCGGTTTCGGCGGGCCTTTTTGTTCAGGGGCCCCGCTTCGGGCGACCACCGGGGGCCAGCCCGACATCCCGCAGCAGATGGGGCGGCAGGTTGTCGGCCCGCCTGCGTGGCGTCGAGGGCCGGGCCAGCAGTGCCCGCAGTGCGGCCAGGAACACCCGCGCCGCACCGTTCTGCGCGATCGCGGCTTCGATAAGGTCGGAACCGGCCAGCGGCCGGGAAATGGAGTTGTTCATCGCAATCATCCGCGGCCAGCACGGCGCGCGGTCCTCGGAAATGGGGAATGTCAGGAATTCGGTGCCTGGCGATTTGCCTGGCACACCGGCAGTTCAGCAGGTGTGCCGACGTCGGCCTGTGAGATCCGACCCCAGGGGGCGGAAAAGCATGGTGATCATGGTGCCCCCTTCTGTTCCGGGTGTTGCGATGCGCATCCGCTTAATACCGAATCGGCAATTCGCAAAATACTTTTGCTCGTCTGAGCGCGTGGCGTTGCCTGCCCCCCCCAATAGGGCGGGCAGGCAAGGTCGTCAGTTCAGCGCGTCCGCCATGCGGATCAGGCTCAGCAGTTCCGAACGATAGCCATAGGCATCCTCGCCCCGGTTTTCCGCCGCCAGCTCGCGGGCATCGTCCCAGGACCAGCCCGGCAACGTCTCGCCGCGGAGCAGTTGTCCGAAACCCGCGACAGCGGCGGCAAAGCGCGTTTCCTCAGGCGCGATGCCCTGCCGGTCCGGCATCACCGGCGTCTCGATCAGCTTCGAGCTATCCTCGCCCGGCAGCTTGTAGCGCAGCTTGAGGAACGCATATTCCGCGCTTTCGTCCACCACCGGGTGCGGCTCGGACTGGTAGCGCAGCCCGCCGATCCGCTCGGCCGAGGACCCGACCGGCGTGATCTCGTACAGCGCCGTGACGGTGTGACCCGCGCCGATCTCGCCCGCGTCCACCGTGTCGTCGTTGAAATCCTCGCGGTTCAAGGCGCGGGTTTCATAGCCGATCAGCCGGTACTCGCTGATCTGGGCGGGGTTGAACTCGATCTGGATCTTCACGTCGTCGGCGATGGGGAACAGGCTGCCGGTCACATCCTCGACCAGCACTTTCTGCGCCTCGGCCAGCGTGTCGATATAGGCCGCCGTGCCGTTCCCGTTCTGCGCCAGTGCCTGCATGATGGCGTCATCATAGTTGCCACGTCCGAAGCCCAGCACGGACAGGTAGGTGCCGTCGTCGCGCCGCTCGGCTACGAAGTCCTTCAGCGCCTCGGGGTCCGACAGGCCGACGTTGAAATCGCCATCCGTCGCCAGGATCACCCGGCTGACCTCGCCATCCTGCGCCATGCGCTCGGCCACCTGATAGGCCTGCTGCAACCCCGCCTGCCCGGCGGTCGAGCCACCCGCCGCCAGCTGGTCCAGGCTGTTCAGGATCGTCACCTTGTCCGATGCGGCGGTCGGTTCCAGCACCAGCCCGGCGGATCCGGCATAGGTCACGATGGCCACCGTGTCGCGTTCGTCCAGCGTGTCCAGCAGCAGCCCGAAGGATTTGACCAGCAACGGCAGCTTGCGCGGATCGTTCATCGACCCCGAGGTGTCGATCAGGAACACCAGGTTCAGCGGGGGCCGTT
>JBFHFG010000463.1:0-3390 GCA_041583815.1 Halovulum sp. | reverse complement strand
GGGGCGCTGCCCCCGCACCCCCGGGATATTTGAAGCAAAGTGAAAGGGAAAGGGGGCAGGCGCGGAAGGCGCGCCCTCAGCGCAGTTTCAGCGTGGCGAGACCGATCAGCGCGAGCACAAGCGAGATGATCCAGAAGCGGATCACGATCTGTGGCTCCGCCCAGCCTTTCTTCTCGAAATGGTGGTGGATCGGCGCCATCAGGAAAACCCGTTTGCCGGTGCGCTTGAAGTAGAGCACCTGAATGATGACCGACAACGCCTCGACGACGAAGAGGCCGCCAACGATGGCGAGCACGATCTCATGCTTGATGCAGACCGCGATCGCGCCGAGCGCGCCGCCAAGCGCCAGCGAGCCGGTATCGCCCATGAACACTGCCGCCGGGGGTGCGTTGTACCAAAGGAAGCCCAAGCCGCCGCCGATCAGTGCGGCGGCGAAAATTGCGATCTCGCCGGTACCGGGGACGTAGTGGACGTCCAAATACTGGGTAAAGTCGGTACGGCCGACCACATAGGCGATGATGCCGAAACTGCCCCCGGCAATCATCACCGGCATGATGGCAAGCCCATCCAGCCCGTCGGTCATGTTCACCGCGTTCGCAGCGCCGACGATCACCACCATGGCGAACGGCACGAACAGGAACGACAGGTCCAGCAGCAGATTCTTGAACACCGGGAACGCCAGCTGCCCGCTTAGCTCGGCCGGCTGCAGCCACATCGCCCAGATGGCGGCGGCGGCCGCGATGACAAAGCCGATGCCCAGCCGCATGCGACCTGAGATCCCGGCCACGTCCTGTTTCGTCACCTTGGAATAATCATCCGCAAAGCCGATCAACCCGAAGGCCGAGGTCACGAACAGCACCATCCAGACGAAGCCATTGTCCAGCCGCGCCCACATCAGCGTCGAAATCAGCAACGCCGACAGGATCAGCAGCCCGCCCATGGTCGGCGTGCCCGCCTTGGTCAAGATGTGGCTTTCCGGCCCGTCCTCGCGGATCGGCTGGCCGCGCTTCTGTTTGCGGCGCAGGAAATTGATCAGTGGTCGCCCGAAGACGAAGCCGAAGATCAATGCCGTAAGAAACGCACCGCCTGCACGGAACGTGATGTAGGTGAAAAGGTTGAGCAAGCCGCCGTCATCGGAGAACTTGCTGAGGAAGTACAACATCTATTCCGATCCTTGCCCATCCAGCGGGCGCGCCTCGCCCAGTTTCTTGATCGCCTGCACCAGCAGGCTGACCTGGCTGCCATTTGAACCCTTGCACATCACCACATCGCCCGCGTCCACCAGCCGCGGGATCCGCTTGGCCAGCGTGGCGCTGTCTGGACACCACAGGCCGCGCTTCTTATGTGGCAGTGCCTCGTGTAGGGATTTCATCAGCGGCCCGGCACAGTGCACCGTGTCGACCGCAGCGAACGCCGGCAGCTGTGCCAGTTCCGCGTGCAGAGACGCCGCCTGGTCGCCCAGTTCCAGCATGTCAGCCAACAGCGCGATACGTCGACCGCGTGCCACCCGTCCCTGGCCGTCGCGAGGCTTGGTCACGGCGAACACTTCCAGCGCCGCCGCCATGGCCGTGGGGTTGGCGTTGTAGCTTTCGTCGATCAACTGCACGAAGCCGTCGATCCCCCCGGCGCCGAGTGCGATTTCCCATCGCGCCCCGCGTCCCTCGGGGGCGGACCAGCCCGCCAGCGCCAGCGCGGCGAGCGCCCGGTCCGCACCAAGCGCATCAACCGCCGCCAACACCGCCATCGCGTTCATGGCCAGGTGCCGACCCGGCTGCGCCAGCTTGAATATCTGCGGCACGCCAAAACAATCGACCCGCGCGGTCACGGCGGTTTCGCTGAGGTTCGCGTCGATCAGCCGGTAATGCGCCAGCGGCGAAGTACCAAAACTGACGCAGCGCACGCCCAGCCGCCCGCAGACGCCGCGCTGCACCGGGAACGTCTCGGTGTCGCGGTTCAGAATCATCACGCCGCCCGGCATCAACCCTTCGGCGAGCGAGGCCTTTTCGCGCGCGATGCCTTCCAGCGAGCCGAATGCCTCGAGATGGGCTGCCGCGACGGTGGTGACGATGCCGACATGCGGACGCGTCAGTTGCGCCAGCGGCGCGATCTCGCCGGGGTGGCTCATGCCGATCTCAATCACCGCGTAACGTGCGGTGCGTGGCATTCGGGCCAGGGTCAGCGGAACGCCCCAATGATTGTTGTAGCTTTTGTCGGCTGCATGGGTCTGCGCCTGCGAGGCAAGTGCCGTGCGCAGCATTTCCTTCGTCGAGGTCTTGCCGACAGAGCCGGTCACCGCGACCACCCGCGCGTTCGAACGCGCCCGCGCTGCCGCGCCAAGCTTGGTCAGCGCGTCCAGCGTGTCGTCCACGATCAGCAGCGGCGCATCCGCGGGCACGCCCTCGGGCACATGGGTGACCAACGCCGCACCCGCACCCTTTTCCAGCGCCTGCGCGACAAACTCGTGGCCGTCACGCTGCGCGGCCAGCGCAACAAACAGGTCACCCGGCGCTAGGGTCCGGGTGTCGATCGACACTCCGTTCGCCTGCCAGTCACAGGTCGCGCGACCGCCGGTCGCCTCTGCGGCCTCGGCCGCGGACCATAGCGCACTCATGCGAGCCGGCCTTCCAGCGCCGCAACAGCGATCGAAGCCTGCTCCGCATCGTCGAAGGGAAGCACGTCATCACCGACAATCTGCCCGCTTTCGTGGCCCTTTCCCGCAATCAGAAGCGTATCGCCGGGCTGCAGCGCATCCACAGCCGACAGGATCGCGGCGGCGCGGTCGCCGACCTCGTTCGCCTCGGGGACGGCGGCCATGATTTGCGCGCGGATCACAGCGGGATCTTCGGACCGCGGGTTGTCGTCGGTGACCCAGACGACGTCGGCATGTTCCGCTGCCGCCTGCCCCATCATCGGGCGCTTGCCGGGATCGCGGTCACCACCAGCGCCGAAGACCACCAGCAGCCGCCCCATGACATGCGGGCGCAGAGCCTGCAGCGCCGTCGCCAGAGCGTCGGGTGTATGGGCATAATCCACGTAGATCGCGGCACCGTTGTCGCGCACGGCGGCCCGCTCCATCCGGCCCCGCACCGTGCGCAGGTGCGGCAGCGCGGCGAACGCATCGGCGGGCGCGGTGCCGGTGCCGATGGCCAGCCCGGCCGCGACCAGCGCGTTCGCGCCCTGGAAACCGCCGATCAGGTCCAGGCGCACCATCTCGGGGCGGCCCTTCCACGCAAAGCGCAGGTCCTGCCCGGTGGCATCGAACCGATCGCCCAGAACCCGCAGGTCGGCATCCTCGGCGCGGCCGACGCGGATCACGCGCTGGCCACGCTCGGCACAGATGTCCGCCAGCCGCGCCCCGGCGGGATCGTCGATGTTCAGGACCGCCGTGCC
>JBFHFG010000462.1:0-3395 GCA_041583815.1 Halovulum sp. | reverse complement strand
GAATTACCAGCAGATGGTGGCCGAACCCAAGTTCATCGAGGCGATCCGCAACAACATGCTGTGGCTGATCGTGGTGCCGGCAATGTCCACCGCCTTCGGCCTTTTGGCAGCGCAACTGACCGACCGCATCAGTTGGGGCAATGTCGCCAAATCGATCATCTTCATGCCGATGGCGATCAGCTTCGTGGGCGCATCGGTGATCTGGAAGCTGATCTACGACACCCGCCCGGAAGGCGCCGACCAGATCGGCGTGCTGAACGCGGTGTGGACCGCACTGGGTGGTGCGCCGCAGACCTGGCTGACGATAGAGCCGTGGAACAACTTCCTGCTGATGGTGGTGCTGATCTGGATCCAGACCGGCTTTGCCATGGTGATCCTGTCCGCCGCCCTGCGCGGCATCCCCGAGGAAACCGTCGAGGCCGCCATCGTCGACGGGGCCAACCCGTTCCAGATCTTCTTCAAGATCAAGGTTCCGCAGATCATGCCGACCATCGTGGTTGTGTGGACGACGATCACGCTGGTGGTGCTGAAGGTCTTCGACATCGTCCTGGCGATGACCAACGGGCAATGGGGAACGCAAGTCCTGGCGAATTACATGTACGACCGCATGTTCCGCGCCTTCGATTGGGGTGTCGGCTCGGCCAGTGCCATCGTCATCATGCTGCTGGTGACGCCGATCCTGGTCTGGAACGTGCGCAACGTGCGCCGCGAGATGCGCTGAAGGGGGACTGATGGACAATATCGCGGGGCGCAAATCGGGGCTGACCTGGGCGGTGCACATCTCGGTGGTGCTGTTGGTTCTGCTGTGGCTGTTTCCGACGGCTGGGTTGTTCGTGTCGTCGTTCCGCACGGGGGACCAGATCTCCAGTTCCGGATGGTGGGCGGCGTTTTCCACCCAGCAGCGGCGCGAGCCAGCGGTCCGGGTCGGCGGCGACGAGGTGCAGCGCGACGGGATGTTCGTGATCGAGGGCGAACTGTTCCCGGACCGTGACATGACGATAAAGGCCTGGGGTACCAGTTCGCGCGCGGTCGAGGCATATGCCCCCGGCGATACCGCCGATCTGGACGACGGCGTAACGCTGACACTGGATGACCGCGGCCTGTTCACCCTGGCGGGGTCGGAAAGCTTCGAGGGGCAACGCCTGCCGCGGATCTTCGCCACAGCCTCGTCCCCGCCCGAGTTCACGCTGGCAAACTACGAAAACGTGCTGTTCAGCGGCACGGCCGGTGCTGGAGTAGGACAGGCGTTCATCAACACCGCGACTGTGGCCATTCCGTCAACGATCATCCCGATACTGATCGCGGCCTTTGCGGCCTATGCCTTGGCGTGGATGGACTTCCCGGGCCGGGCGCTGCTGGTGGCGGCGGTCGTCGCCTTGCTGGTGGTGCCACTGCAGCTGGCGTTGATCCCGCTGCTTCAGATTCACAACGTGATTGGCATTGGAAAGACCTACATGGGGACATGGGCGGCGCATACCGCGTTCGGAATGCCGTTGGCGATCTATCTGCTGCGTAACTACATGGTCGGTCTGCCGCGCGACATCATCGAAAATGCCAAGGTCGATGGCGCCACCGATTTCCAGATTTTCGTCAAGATCATCCTGCCGCTGTCGTTCCCGGCGCTGGCCTCGTTCGCGATCTTCCAGTTCCTGTGGACGTGGAACGACCTGTTGGTGGCGCTGGTATTTCTGGGCACTGACGACGACCGCACCGTACTGACCGCGCGGCTGGTCAACCTGATGGGGTCGCGCGGCGGCGACTGGGAGATCCTTGCAACCTCGGCCTTCGTGTCCATCGCCGTGCCGTTGGCGGTGTTCTTTGCCATGCAGCGCTATCTGGTGCGCGGATTGCTGGCCGGGTCGGTGAAATGACAACGGGGGACAGGGCGCAATGGCCGAGCTGAAGCTGACCGATGTAGGCAAGACCTATGGCGGCAGGGTCGAGGTTCTGAAGAACATCAACCTGGATATCGCGACGGGCGAACTGGTCGTGTTCGTCGGTCCGTCAGGCTGTGGCAAGTCCACCTTGCTCCGCATGATCGCGGGGTTGGAGAAGATCACCGCCGGCACACTGGAAATCGACGGCCAGGTGGTCAACAACGTGCCGCCCGCGCAGCGCGGCATTGCCATGGTGTTCCAAAGCTACGCGCTTTACCCGCACATGACGGTCTACGACAACATGGCGTTCGCCCTGCGGATTGCGAAAAAATCCGACAGCGAGGTGCGCGCGGCAGTGACCGCGGCGGCCGAAAAACTTCAGCTGTCCGCGCTGCTGGATCGCCTGCCTAAGGAATTGTCCGGCGGCCAGCGCCAGCGCGTCGCAATCGGCCGGTCCATCGTGCGGGACCCCAAGGTCTACCTGTTCGACGAGCCGCTTTCGAACCTGGACGCGGCGCTTCGCGTCGCCACACGGCTGGAAATTGCCCAGTTGAAAGAGGCGATGCCGGAGTCGACCATGGTCTACGTCACCCACGACCAGGTCGAGGCGATGACCCTGGCCAGCCGCATCGTGGTCCTGGCCGGTGGCGGGATCGCCCAGGTCGGCACCCCGCTGGAACTGTACGAACGTCCCGAGAACGAGTTCGTCGCGCAGTTCATCGGCAGCCCGAAGATGAACCTGCTGCCGGGTCGCATCGCCGGGACCGGGCCGCAGACGACGGTGGCGCTGGATGGCGGCGGGCAGGCGGTATCCGACTATCCTTCGACCGACGCTATGATGGACTCGGCAGTGAATGTCGGCATTCGCCCCGAGGATTTCATCGCCACCGGCGGCCCCGATTTCGCCTATCGCGGGACGGTCGGGATCACCGAGGCGCTGGGCGAGGTGACGCTGCTCTACTATGTCGCCTCGCAAGGGCAGGAGCCTGTGATCGCCAAGCTTCAGGGCATCCACCGCGAGATGAAGGGCCGCGACGTGTCGCTGACCGCCGATCCGGGCAAGGTCCACCTGTTCCGCAACGGGGTCTCGTTGCTGTACCCCGAGGGGCGCAATGTCACCGTGCAGCCGCATTAGGCGCGGGCGACGTCACCCCCCGGCTGCATCCAGCGATGATGTCAGCTGCTGCGCGAACTTGATCGACGCCACCGGCAGCGCACGTCCGCGCAGCTGGCCCAGTAGCAGCTGTCCCGCCGGCACGTCCTTCTCCGAGATCGGGATGCAGGCGACATCCTCGCGCGCCGAGGGGTTCAGGCCGATCGGGATCTGAAAGCCGATCGTCTGCCCCAGCGAGGCGAAGTGGCGGATCATCTCGAACGATTCCGTTTCCAGTGCGGGTTCCAGTGGGCGTCCGATCCGCTTTGCGGCGCGTTCCAGCAGGGTGCGGACACCGTACTGATGGCCCGGAAGAACCAGGTCGTAATCCAGGCACTGGCGCAGGCGCAGCTCGGTTGCGCCGG
>JBFHFG010000461.1:0-3396 GCA_041583815.1 Halovulum sp. | reverse complement strand
GCGAACTCGGACATCCTGTCCGCCGCCACGCTGGACGCGATGCAGGCCCGCCGTCCCGACATGATCGCCGCGACCGTCCCCGACCGGGGCCATGTTCCGCTGCTGGACGAACCCGCCTCGATCTCCGCCTTGAATACCTTGCTGGAGCGCATTCCAAGATGACCGACATTTCCATGATCGAAGCCGCCGCCGAACGCCTGGCCCCGGTGGTGCGGCGCACACCGCTTCTGTCCAGCCCCTTCCTCGACCGGATCGCGGGACGGCGGGTGCCGGTCAAGGCCGAGTGCCTGCAGCACACCGGCTCGTTCAAGTTCCGCGGCGGCTGGTCCGCCGTCAGCGCCCTGCCCGAGGATATTCGCGCCCGTGGCGTGCTGGCCTATTCCTCGGGCAACCACGCACAGGGCGTGGCGCGCGCCGCGCAGATCCACGGCATACCGGCAGTGATCATCATGCCCGCCGACGCGCCGCGGCTGAAGATCGACAACACCCGCGCGCTGGGGGCCGAGGTGGTGCTGTACGACCGCGCCGGCGGCGAAAGGCGCGAGCCGATCGGCGAACGCCTTGCCACGGAACGCGGGCTGACGCTGATCCGCCCCTATGATGAGCCGCAGGTGATTGCCGGACAGGGCACCTGTGGGCTGGAACTGGCCGAACAGGCCGCGGCCGAGGGCGTGACCCATGCTGACGTGCTGGTCTGCTGCGGCGGCGGCGGACTGTCCTCAGGGATGGCGTTGGCGCTCGAAGCGCGCGCGCCGGGCCTGCGGGTCCGCCCGTGCGAGCCCGAGGGATTCGACGACGTGGCGCGCAGTCTGGTCTCGGGCCAGCGCGAGACCAACGACAGCCCCTCGGGTTCCATCTGCGACGCCATCGTGACCGACAGCCCGGGCGAGATCACCTTTCCGATCCTGTCACGGCTGGCCGGCCCGGGACTGGTCGTCAGAGATGACGAGGCGTTGCGCGCCGTGGCGCTGGCCTTCCTGCGGCTGAAGATCGTGGTGGAACCCGGCGGCGCGGTGGCCCTGGCAGCAGCGCTGTTCCGCCGCGATGCCATCGCCGGTGATGCTGTGCTGGTGGTCGCCACCGGCGGCAATACGGACGCGGCGCAGTTCGCGGCAACGTTGAGCCGCCCGGAGGAATAAGGAAGCATGAAATATAGAAGGCGGCGCCCCCAAGGGGTGCCGCCTTGTCAGGATGCCGGGCGAGGCCGGCTGGCCTCACCCGATCACTGGGTGTGCCTGAGGCACGCCATCAGTTCACGACCGCGTCGATGCGGCTCTGCAGTTCCGAGCGCGAGTAGTCGCCTTCGGTCAGGCCCTTGATCGTGGCTTTCTGAGCGACGGTCAGCACTTCGGTGTTGTCCACGTACTGCGCGATCTGGGCGTCCAGCGAGGACTGGGCAGCGACAGGAGCGGCGAGGGCGGCTGCGGCCAGGGTGGCCAGAACGATGTTTTTCATGTGCGTGTCTCCGGTGTTTATTGTTTCGTCTTTCGAAGTCCCGCTTGATGCGGTGACCGGGCTGATATCGGTATGAATGGGCGCTCATCAACCGCCGTTTTCCGCGTCGGACGCTCGCGAAAACGTGAGGTGTTTCAGATCTTGAAATTAATTTGACCAGCCTCTAGGGCGGCACATTTCCAATAACTTACTGGAATATATATGTTTTATGAACGACGCTAGATTACAAGCGCCTCACAGACCGGGAACCGGCGGTGCCGGGCGCGTGAGGATCGGTGGCGAAGCGGGGCTTTCGCCAGATGCATCACAAAGAATTCCGAAAACCGAAACAATGGCGAAAGGGCAGTTTTCCGGCCCGGACAGCCTGAAAATTGGCGATCCGCCCGGATTTTTCCCTTTCCGACAAAGCTTTATCCCGGCCGCCAACCGGCGCGCAGTCAGCCGTCGAGTCGGATTCGCGCGTTTTTGGGGTCGTAGGGGCTGTCTTCGACCACTTCGGCGTCCCACAGCCGCGCCTGCATCCGCACTTTCAACCGTGTACCGGGCGTTGCGTGCGCAGGTTTGACGTAGCCAAGCCCGATGGACTTGCCAAAAGCCACCGAATACCCGCCCGAGGTCAGCCGTCCGACGCGCACATCACCGGCATACAGCGCCTCACGCCCCCAGGGGTCGGCATCCTCGGGGCCATCGATCAGCAGCGTGACGCATTTCGAGCGGATCCCCGTCTCTTCCATCGCCCGTTTGCCGTGGAAGTCTTTCGACATGTCCACGAAACGCTGCAGGTCTGCCTCCAACGGGGTCGCATCGCGGCCCAGCTCGGTCCCGAAGGCGCGATAGGACTTCTCCTGCCGCAGCCAGTTCTGCGCACGCGCCCCCACCAGCTTCAGGCCCTCAGGCTCGCCAGCCTCCATCAAACGGTCGAACAGGTAATTCTGCATTTCCACCGGATGGTGCAGTTCCCAGCCCAGCTCTCCGGTATAGGCGACGCGGATCGCCATCGTGGGGCACATCTGAAGTTCGATATTGCGGGCAGACAGCCAGGGGAAGCGGGCGTTGGACAGGACCGTGGCAGGGTCCGCGTCCACGACCAGCTTGTTCAGCACCTCGCGCGACTTCGGCCCGGCAATGGCGAAGACCCCCCATTTGGTGGTGACGTCCTCAACGTTGATGCGGCCGAACGCGGCTTCCTTGTCCTCGATGGCCTTGGTGAGGAAATCCTCGTCATAGGAGTTCCACGCCCCGGCCGAGACAAGGTAGTAGTCGTTCTCTCCCCGCCGGACGATCGTGTACTCGGTCCGAACGGTCCCCGCGGCGGTCAGCGCGTAGGTAAGGTTGATGCGCCCGACCTTGGGCAGGCGGTTACACGTGAACCAGTCCAGAAAGGCGGTCGCCCCCGGCCCGCTGATCCGGTGCTTGGCGAAAGCGCTGGCGTCGATCAGGCCGACGTCGTTGCGGATCGCCTGCGCCTCGTCGCGGGCGTATTGCCACCAGCCGCCCCGGCGGAAGCTGCGGGCGTCGTGGTCGAACCCCTCGGGCGCGTTCAGCGGACCGAAGTAATTCGGCCGTTCCCACCCGTTGACGCAGCCGAACTGCGCGCCGCGTGCCTTCATCCGGTCATAGCAGGGCGCCGTGCGCAGCGGACGGCAGGCCTCGCGCTCCTCGTCCGGGTGGTGGAGGATATAGACGTGCGAATAGCACTCCTCGTTCTTGCGCATGGCGTATTCGGTCGTCACCCAGTCGCCGTAGCGCTTGGGGTCGAGCGAGGCCATGTCGATCTCGGCCTCGCCGTCCACCATCATCTGCGCAAGGTAATAGCCCGTGCCGCCCGCGGCGGTGATGCCGAACGAAAATCCCTCGGCCAGCCACATGTTGCGCAGGCGCGGCGCGGGACCGACCAGCGGGTTGCCGTCGGGCGTGTAGCAGATGGGGCCATTATAATCG
>JBFHFG010000460.1:0-3398 GCA_041583815.1 Halovulum sp. | reverse complement strand
GACGCCGCACGCTGACGGAGGAACCGTGATGGATGACCACTATTCGATCCTGCGCGAACTGGCCGACAGCTGGGGCCTGCTGGCGCTGACGCTGATCTTCGTGGGCGTGATCCTGTTCACGTTCCGGCCCGGCTCGGCCGCGCTGCACCGCGACGCGGCGCAGGTTCCGCTGCGCAACGACCGCCTGCCGGCGGACGACGACAATACGAAGGACCGCTAAGCATGGCCCGGAAACTGGACAAGACCGAAGAGATGCAGACCACCGGGCACGAGTGGGACGGCATCCGCGAATACGACACGCCGATGCCGCGCTGGTGGCTGTGGACCTTCTACGGCACCATCGTCTGGTCGGTCGGCATGGTCATCGCCTATCCGGCGATCCCACTGGTAAACGGGGCGACGCAGGGCCTTATCGGCTATGACTCGCGGCTTGAGGTCGCGCAGGACATCGCCGAGGTCAACGAACGCAACGCGCCGATCGACACCGCGCTGGTGGGAACGGACCTGACCGCGATCCGCACCGACGAGGATCTGCACCGCTATGCGGTCGCCGGGGGTAACGCGGTGTTCGACACCTATTGCGCCCAGTGCCACGGGGCGGGCGGCGGCGGCGCGCAGGCCAGCGGCTATCCCAGCCTGACCGACGACGCGTGGCTGTGGGGCGGCGACATCGAGTCGATCCACCAGACCATCAGCCACGGTATCCGGTGGGAGGACGACCCCGACACCCGCTTCAGCCAGATGCCCGCTTTCGGCGACAACTACCTGGCCAAGGACGAGATCGCCAACGTGGTCGAGCATGTCCTCGCGATCTCGGGGCAGGAGCATGACGCCGGAATGGCCGCAGCCGGGGCCGAGATCTTCGCCAACGAATGCTCGGCCTGTCATGGCGAGCAGGGCACGGGCGACCGCAGCCTCGGGGCGCCGAACCTGACCGATGCGGTCTGGCTGTACGGCGGCGACCGCGAAACGCTGATCGAAACCGTGACCTATTCCCGCCAGGGCGTGATGCCGCCCTGGGCCGGGCGCCTGACCGAGGCGCAGATCCGGCAGGTCGCCACCTATGTCCACCAGTTGGGCGGCGGCGAGTAGGGAACGGACACGACCGGAACTCCATCGGGGAGTTACCTTGGGCGGCGGCGGCGCTTCCTGTTCACAACGGACCGCTGTCGCCCGCTTTTTTCCCGGTAATCCGCAGGGGCGCCCGATCCTGGGCGCCCCTGCGCATGTCAGGCGCGGGGCCTCAGGCCTTCACCGCCTCATCGGACACGGTGCCTGTCCAGGCAGACCGATCCAGGTCCAGGTCCGGGAAATCGTCCGGGTTCAGCACCGGGCGCTCGACCCCGGCGGCCAGTTGCGCGCGGAAGTCCTTCAGGATCCGCAGCGCCGTCGGCAGCAGCATCATGATCACAACCAGGTTGACGACTGCCAGGATGCCCATCATCGGATCCGAGAAGAAGAACACCGCCGTAGCACCCGGCGCTGTCGCGCCCAGGAATACGATGCCGATGATCACCACCCGCAGACCGTTCAGGGCCATCGGGCTTTTGGTGATCGTCGTCAGCGCGTTCTCGCCCAGATAGTAATTGTAGATGATCGAGCTGAACGCGAACAACAGGATCATCAGCGACAGCAGGTATTGCGACCACTCACCCAGGTGCGAAACCAGCGACTGCTGGGTCAGCACGATGCCGTCCACGCCTTCCGCGCCGGGCACGTAGACATCGCTCAGCAGGATGATGAACGCCGTGCACGAGCAGATGAAGATCGTGTCGATGAACACCGAGAAGCTTTGCGTGATGCCCTGGCTGATCGGGTGCCGCACGTCCGCCGTTGCGGCGACGTTGGGGGCGGACCCAAGCCCGGCCTCGTTCGAGAACAGGCCGCGCCGCAGGCCCTGCGCCAGCGCCGCGCCCATACCGCCGCCGACGGCTTCTTCCAGGCCGAAGGCGTTGCTGACGATCGACACGATTACGCCGGGGACCGAACCGATGTTGATCAGGATGATCACCAGCGCCATCAGGATATATCCGACGGCCATGATCGGCACGACCACGTCCGCGGCCTTGGCGATGCGGTGGATCCCGCCGAAGACGATGAAGCCCGCGACAATCGCCAGCACCGCGCCTGTCACCAGGCGGCTGATGCCCATGCTTTCCTCGACCGCACCGGCGACCGTGTTGCCCTGGAACGCGTTGAAGCCCAGGCCGAAGGCGGCGATCAGGCAGACCGCGTAGATGATCGCCAGCCAACGGAAATCAGTGCCCAGCCCGAACAGGATCGACCGCGCCGGTCCGCCGCGGAAGTCGCCGTTCGGCTCGCGTCGCTTGTAAAGCTGCGCCAGCGAACACTCGACCAGGCTGGTCGCCATGCCGACCAGCGCAATCGCCCACATCCAGAACACCGCGCCGGGACCGCCCAGCGTGATCGCCACCGCGACACCGGCGATGTTGCCGCCGCCGACGCGACCCCCGACCGAGATCAGCAGCGCCTCGCGGGCCGAGATCGCGTTCGGGTCGCCCGACTGGTTCTTGGACGACAGCACCCTGAACATGCGCTTGAAGAAACGAAACTGCACGAACCCGGTCAGGATCGTGATGAAGACACCAAAGACTACCAGCAGCGGGATCAGTGCCCAGCCCCAGGTCAGGTCTCCGATCAGGCCGAAGAATGATTCAAGATATGACAAGGTCTTGTCTCCTGCGTTGTTCAGGCCGGGTTGATAATCGCGTGAGGTCGAGCCTAGGGATCGCGGCACTCGCTTACAATCGCTTTGCTTGTGGCGGCGCAGGTCGCGGCCCGCCCGACGCGAGTCGGCAACAAGTTCGGGCCTTTGCGTTCGCCACGGCCGCGTGTATCTGGGGGGCCACCACCGACAGGAGACGTGCGGATGAAGGACCTCAGGATCATCGTGACCGGCGGCACCATCGACAAGGTGCACGACCCCCGGACCGAAGGGCTGGCGTTTTCCCCCGACGGCGCGACCCACATCCCCGAGATGCTGCGCATCGGGCGTTGCCATTTCCCCACGGTGCAGCTGCTGATGCTGAAAGACAGCCTGTATTTCGACGACGCCGACCGACAGGCCATCGCCGCCGCCGTTGCCGACGCGCCCGAGCCCGCAGTGATCGTGACCCACGGCACCGGCACCATGGGCGAGACGGCGCGCTATCTGGCTGGCCAGGTGGGGGACCGGATCGAAGGCAAGACCGTGGTGCTGACCGGCGCGATGCGCCCGTTCTCGCTGTCGGCCTCGGACGGAGAGTTCAACCTGGGCGCCGCCGTGGTCGCAGCCCAACTTCTGGAACCGGGTGTCTGGGGCGCGATGAACGGGCGGGTTTTCCCGGCCGACCGGCTGAACAAGAACGTCGAACAGGGCCGCTTCGACGCCTGAGTTT
>JBFHFG010000459.1:0-3400 GCA_041583815.1 Halovulum sp. | reverse complement strand
TCTCGTCAATCCATGACAGCCGCGGCTCGGAGCCTGCGCGCACGACGACGCGCCAGCCCCGATCCAGCGATCGGCCCAGCAACTCGGGCAGGCTCCGCTCGAGCGGCCAGGCCGTGAGGTGGTAGAACAACACCTCAGCCATGACGGATCATTTCGCCTCGTACCCGTCGCGGATCAGTCGGTCGAGCGTGCGTACACCCCATCCGGTCGCGCCTTTCGGCCCGAAATCCGTGGCTTCCTTCAGCGAGGCGACGCCGGCGATATCCAGGTGCACCCACGGCACGCCCTCTTTCACGAAGCGTTGCAAGAACTGCGCCGCGGTGATCGCACCGGCCGGCCGGCCGCCGATGTTGGCAATGTCCGCCACACGGCTTTTCAGCTGCTTGTCGTAGTCCGGCCCCAGCGGCATGCGCCACGCGCCCTCGCCCTCGGCATCGGCGGATTTCAGCAGCGCACCAGCCAGCGCGTCGTCATTCGCGAAAACTCCGGCACGGTGATGGCCCAAACCTATGATGATCGCGCCGGTCAGCGTTGCCAGGTCGACCATACCCACCGGCTGGAACCGCTCCTGCGCGTACCAGAGAACGTCAGCGAGGACCAGGCGCCCCTCGGCGTCGGTGTTCAGCACCTCGATCGTGTCGCCCTTCATCGATTTCACGACATCGCCCGGGCGCTGCGCATTGCCGTCAGGCATGTTTTCGACCAGGCCGACCAGACCTACGACATTGGCCTTGGCCTTGCGTCCGGCCAGCGCTGCCATGGTCCCCGCAACGACGCCCGCGCCGCCCATGTCCATGGTCATCTCCTCCATCCCGGGTCCGGGCTTGAGGCTGATCCCACCGGTGTCGAAGACGACGCCCTTTCCGACCAGCGCGAAGGGCGCTTCGTCGCCGCCGCCGCGCCATTCCATGACGACGACCTTGGACGGGCTGCGCGAGCCCTGCCCCACAGCCAACAGCGTGCGCATGCCCAGCTCTTCGAGTTGCGGCTCGTCCAGCACTTCGACCTGCACACCCAGATCGCGCAATCCCTCAAGCCGTGCCGCGAATTCGGTCGTGGTCAGCACGTTTGCGGGCTCGTTCACCAGGTCGCGGGCGAAATGCACGCCGCGCGCCACCGCCAGCCGAGTCTCGGTGGCACTGCGTGCGTCATCGGGCTTGGCCGTCAGCATGGTGACCGGTCCGGGAAGTTGGTCGGATTCGCCGGTGCGGTGCCGCTCGAACTCGTAGGCGCGAAGTGCAAATCCCTGCGCGATCCGCTCGGCAGTGCGCGCCCGCCCGGCGTGGATATGCACCGGCGCACCCGCAGCGGCGGCCTTGGCGATGCAGGCGCCCGCCAGCCGACCAGCCGCCTCGGGGGCGGTGTGCGCCAGCTTGACCACGACCAGCCGGCTGGCAGCCATGCCGGCGGGCCAGTTCAGCGTTTCGGCCCGGCCCTCGTCCAGCTTGCCCCAGGCCTTGTCCGCGATCATTCGGGTCAGCGCGCCACGCGTCAGCTTGTCCGCACGCCGCGCGGCGCGGTCCAGCTTGCCGTCCGGATCAACCAGTACTGCAATGGTGCCCTCGGCGGTGGCCATGGTGTCGAGGGACGGCTCTTCAAATTCGAACACAGGCAAGGTGATCATCAAAATACGCTCCGGGTTGTTGGCAGATCCTGTTTAGGCGAGGCGCCGGCAGTTGACCAGCACCGCCCCGGCCTGTCACATGGGGCCGCTGCGGCGTCCGGCGTTGCGGCCCGGGAAAGGAGTCCAATGCAGCAGCTCGACCGCTACATCCTGCGCCAGATCGCCGTCGCGTTCGTGTTCTTCACGTTCATCCTGGCAGGCGTGATCTGGCTGTCACAGGCGGTCCGGCTGATCGACCTCGTGCTGTCGTCGGGGCAGTCCCTTGTCCGGCTGTTCGAGTTTTCGCTGCTGGTGCTTCCCCGCGTGCTGAGCATGGTCGTGCCTTTGGCCGGATTCGCCGCGGTGCTGTTCGTCGTCAACAAGCTGTATTCCGAGGCCGAACTGGTCGTGATGATGATGTCCGGCCAGGGCCCCTACGCGCTGGCCCGGCCAATCGCAGTCTTTGCCGCCGCGCTGGGACTGTCCACCTTGCTGATGACCAACATCCTTGCCCCGTGGGGCGAACTGAAACTTGATCGCGACCGGCAGGCCCTGACGACCGAACTTGCCAGCGCCCTGATCCGCGAGGGCCGTTTCCTGCATCCGGTCGACGGGCTGACAGTTTTCATCCGCCGCGCAGGCGACAACGGCCGGATGGAGGGCGTGTTCCTTCAGGACGAGCGCGATCCCGACCGCGCCGTCACCTATACCGCGGAACAGGCGCTGCTGCTGCGCGACGGCGACGTCGCTCGGCTGATCATGTCGAACGGCGCCGCGCTGACCTATTCGGCGGACAACAAGATGTTGGGCCGCGTGCAGTTCGAGGATTTCACCTATGACCTGTCGGATCTGATCGCCGAAGTACCCGATACCCCGCAGCGGGCTGGCGCGATGTGGACCTGGCAACTGATCTCTCCGAGCGAGGAGATCCGGGCGCTGAGCCGGTTCAACCGTGGATATTTCCTTGCCGCGGGGCACGAGCGGATCGTCTTCGGCATCCACGCCTTCCTGCTGCCGATCCTCGGCCTGGGCGTGATGCTGACCGGCGGCTACCAGCGCCGGGGCTTCGGCAAGCGGATCCTTGCCGCCGTCGCCGCAGGCATCGCGCTGATCGTGGCGGGCATGGGGACAAAATCGGTGGTGATCGGTACGCCATCTGCCTGGGCGCTCAGCTATGTCCCGGCGGCAGTGGCAGCGGCGGTGTCCTTCTGGCTGTACCATTCGGCCTGGCGGCCCCGCCGTCACGTGGTGACGGCATGACCATGACTCTCAGCATCTATATCACCCGCAAGTTCCTGCGCAGCATGTTCATGGTGGCGGTGATCATCGCGGGGATCGGCACATTGATCTCAGGGGTCGAGAACCTGCGCTTTACCGCCTCGAAGGACGCGTCGATCGGCATGGCGGGGGCGCTGACCCTGTTCCAGATGCCCGAGGTTCTGGGACAGACCTTTCCGCTGATACTGATGCTGGGGTCGCTGATCACCTTCCTCAACCTGTCGCGCACCTCGGAAATGGTGATCGTGCGCGCTTCGGGCGTGTCGGCGCTGCGCATCCTGGTGCTTCCTGTCGTCGCCGCCGCGCTGCTGGGCGGCATCGCTACCACCTTCTACAACCCGATCATGGCCGCCTCGATGGAGAAGGAGGCCGACCTGCGCGCCGCGATGTCCGGCACCGCGGTCAGCGCGATGTCCGTCGACGAGGGCGCGCTGTGGCTACGACAGGGCCTGCCGTCGGGACAAACCGTCATCCAGGCGCGGCGGGCCAGCCAGGAAGGCTCGGTCCTCTACGGCGTCC
>JBFHFG010000458.1:0-3414 GCA_041583815.1 Halovulum sp. | reverse complement strand
GATGCGCGCGCGTGGACGGCGCTATGCCGACATGGCCGCCCGGCTGGATGATGGCCCCCGTGTCGCGCCCGCGCCGCGTCCCGCCCCGCGCCCGCCCGCACAGGCCTTCCCCGAGGTCCTGTCGGTCACGCGGATCGAGTCGCTGGTGCGCGATCCCTATGCGATCTACGCCTCCAAGATCCTGCGACTGTCGCCGCTGCCCCCCCTGGCCCGCGCCGCCGACGCGCTGCTGCGTGGCACCAGCCTGCACGCGGTGATGGACCGGTTCCACCGCGAGACGCTGGACGGCCTGCCCGAAGATGCCGCCGCCCTTCTGGTGCGGCTGGCTGCCGAGGAACTGGACAAGGACGTGCCGTGGCCGACCGCGCGGGTCATCTGGCGCACCCGGCTGGCGGCCATCTCCGGCTGGTTCGCCGAGACCGAGCGGAACCGCCGCGCGCTGGCCAGCCCGTGGTTGGCCGAACGGCAGGGCAAGATCACCCTGGATGGCCTGCCGCGGCCCTTCACACTGACGGCAAAAGCGGATCGCATCGACCGGGATGAAAGCGGGGCAGTGGCGATCTATGACTACAAGACCGGCGGCCTGCCTTCGAAGAAAGAGGCCGAACTGTTCAATCAGCAGGTTCCGCTCGAAGCGGGGATCGCGCTGCGCGGCGGCTTTGACGGGCCAGCGGCGCCTGCGGTCCTGGCGGCGCAGTTGATCGGGCTGGGCAAGGGCGCAGAGCTGGATTTCGCCACCGACCGCGATGCGCTGGACAAGACCTGGGGGCATCTGGTGGAGATGATCGCGGCCTACCAGTCCGGCGACCTGCCCTATCCGGCGCGCCTGCGGCCCAAGCTGCTCAGCGACAGCGGCGATTTCGACCAGTTGGCCCGCCGGGGCGAGTGGGTCGACGGTGATGCCTACGAACCGGAGGACGTGGCATGAGCGGGCGCGACGCGGCGACCGAGGCGCAGGTACGTGCTGCGCGGCCCGATGCGTCGTCCTGGGTGGCGGCCAACGCCGGCTCGGGCAAGACGCGGGTGCTGACCGACCGGGTGGCGCGGCTGCTGCTGCACGGGACCGACCCGCGCCGCATCCTGTGCCTGACCTTCACGAAGGCCGCAGCAGGCGAGATGTAGAACCGCCTGTTCAGCCGCCTTGGCAAGTGGGCGATGCTCGAGGATTCAGCGCTTCGCGACGAGTTGCATGCGCTGGACGAGTCCGCGCTCGGGATCTCGGACCGCGACCTGGCGGTGGCGCGCACGCTGTTCGCCCGCGCCCTGGAAACGCCCGGCGGGCTGAAAATCCAGTCCATCCACGCCTTTTGTGAAGCGCTGCTGCGGCGCTTCCCGCTCGAGGCAGGGGTATCGCCCCAGTTCGAGGTGCTCGAGGATCGGCGCGGCATGCAGTTGCGCCAGACCCTGCTCGAGGAACTGGCCGAAGATCCCGCTAGCGGCTTTGGTCAGCTTGCGCCGCACATCCTGTCGCTGGAATTCTCGATGGACACGCTGCTGCTGGCGATCCTCAAGCACCGCGACAGGTTCGGGCACGACCCGGCCTCGCCCGCAATCGCCGCCGCGTTCGGGCTGGGTGATCCGCCGCCCGCGCCGCTGGATGGCATCCCCGGCCCCGCGCTGGAGGCGTTGCTCAGCGCGCTCTCAGCGGCGAGCGGGGCCTCGGACCGGAATGCGCATGCGGCGGTGACCGCGTTGGTCCGAGGTGCCGATGCCGCCGATCCGGTGGTGCGCGCCGGGTTCCTGAAGAAAGACGGCGACCTGCTGAAGGCGTTCTGCACCAAGGCCGCGCGCGAGGCGTTCTCCGACGCTCCGGAAATGCTGGAGCAGATTGGCCGCGCGGTTCTGGCCTGCGCCGACCACCGCAAGACCGAGGCCGCAGTGGCCGCTGCCCGGGCGCTGACCCGGTTTGCCCGTGCGTTCATCGCCGCCCACGATGCCCGCAAGCAGGCGCTGGGCGCGCTGGAGTTCGACGACCTGATCGAGAAGGCACTGGCGCTGCTGACCCGCTCGGACGCGGCGGAATGGATCCGCTACCGGCTGGATGGTGGCATAGATCACGTCCTGGTCGACGAGGCGCAGGATACCAGCCCCACGCAATGGGCGGTGATCGACGCGCTGACGCGGGAATTCTTTGCGGGCGAGGGCACGCATGACCGCCCGCGCACCGTGTTCGTCGTTGGTGACGAGAAACAGTCGATCTATTCCTTCCAGGGGGCCGAGCCGCGCGAATTCGGTCGTCAGCGCAAGCGCTATGCCGAGGCGTTGCAGGATGTGGCGCAGGAATTGCAGGATTGCGCGCTGCTGCATTCGTTCCGCTCGGCGCCGCCGGTGCTGCGCCTGGTGGATGCGGTCTTCGATGGCCGCGACCCGGCACAGGGTGGCGCGGCGGGGCATGTCCCGTTCCACGGCACGCGTCCTGGCCGGGTGGAGCTGTGGTCGTTTCTGACCCCCGACGAGCCGGGGGAGCCGCAGCCGTGGTACCTGCCGGTCGACCAGCCGGAAAGCCGCGATCCGCGCCTGGCGCTGGCGCGTCAGCTTGCCGAACGCGTGCGCGACCTGCTGGCCGCCGGGCAGCCGCTGCCCGGCACCGACCGGCCGGTGTCGCCCGGCGACATCCTGTTCCTGGTGCGCGGGCGCGGAAAACTGTTCGGTGCGCTGATTTCGGAACTGAAGGCCGCCGGCGTTCCCGTGGCGGGGGCCGATCGACTGAAGATTGCCGAGGTCCTGGCCGTCCGCGATCTGCTGTCGCTGCTGCGCGCTGTCGCGACCGAGGCCGACGACCTGGCCCTGGCCGAGGCGATGCGCTCTCCCCTGATGGCCATGTCCGAGTCCGATCTCTATCGTCTGGCGCACGGGCGGCCCGGCACGCTGGCGCAGGCGCTACGGGCCGAACGCGCGGCGTTTCCGCAGGCCTGGGCACTGTGGCAGGACCTGCGCAACCAGGCGGACTACCTGCGCCCCTACGAGATGTTGCAGCGGATCCTGGTGCGGCACGGGGCCCGTGCCCGGATCCGTGCACGCATGGGCGCCGAGGCGGACGAGGCCGTCGCCGCGCTGCTGGATCTTGCGCTGGACTACGAGCGGGTCGAGCCCCCGACGCTGACCGGGTTCCTGGACTGGATGGGCAGCGGCGATCCCGAGGTGAAGCGCCAGTTGGATCCGCAGGCCGGGGAAGTGCGGGTGATGACTGTGCACGGGGCAAAGGGGCTTGCAGCGCCCGACGTGATCCTTCCGGACACCGATACGCCGCGCGGCAACCGGGTCTCGTCGCCGCTGCGCGCACTTGGCCCTGACGTTGCTGCGCTGGCAGGGACCAAGGCCGACCGCCCGCCGGCGCTTCAGGCGGCCGAGGACACCCGCGCCGCGCTCGAGGCTGAAGAGCGCTGGCGGCTGCTGTACGTCGCGCTGACCCGG
>JBFHFG010000457.1:0-3424 GCA_041583815.1 Halovulum sp. | reverse complement strand
CCACTGTGCAGGCGCAGCAGGTCTTTGGCGGTCACGGCTATATCGAGGAAACGGGCATGTCGCAGTTCGCCCGCGACGCCCGGATCGCGATGATCTACGAAGGCGCCAACGGCGTGCAGGCGCTTGACCTTGTGGGCCGCAAGCTGGGGGCCGACGGCGGCAAACACGTCATGGCCTTTTTCGAGCTGGTGAAGACCTTCATCAAGGAGAACGAGACCGACGAGAAGCTGAAGGCCGGGTTCCTCGACCCGCTGAAGCAGGCGTCCAAGGATCTGCAGGCGGCGGGGATGTTCTTCATGCAGAACGGCATGAAAAACCCCAATGCGGCGCTGGCGGGGTCGACCGATTTCATGCACCTGTTCGGCCATGTCTGCCTGGGCCTGATGTGGGCGAAGATGGCCAAGACGGCGATGGGCGCGCTGGAGGGCGGCTCTGCCGACCGGGACTTCCTGGAGGCAAAGATCGCCACCGGGCGCTATTACATGGCGCGCCAGTTGCCCGCGACGGGGATGCACCTGAAGCGGATCGAAAGCGGCGCCGATCCGGTCATGGCGCTGGACGTGGAGGCGTTCTGAGAACCGGAGAGCGGAGGGTCAGGGGACCAGCGCATGCACAAGGTTCACCAACGCAGCACCGAGGGCCGCTGCCCAGGTCAGGCGCACGGCGGCGTAGATCAGTGCTGTCGCCTTTCCGTGGGTGCGGCGCTGGGTGATCGCGTCGGGGCGGCCGCGAAACGGGCCATGCTCGACGCCCAGCTCGGCCTCGATCCGGCGGCCCCGGCTGAGCAGGTAGTCGTAAAGCTCGTCGTTGCGCCGGTCGTAGATCCACAGCCCCTGCGACACCGCCAGTCCCAGCGCGGCGACCAGTACCGTCGCGAAGGCCCCTGTGACGGTGCCGGCCACCGCTGGCGCCAGGGCGATCGCGCCGATGGTCACGACCGGCAGCAGGCCAAGCAGACGGAACCGTGTGCCGTGAAGGTCGCGCCAGTTCGACGCCACCTCGCCATGAAGCGCGATCAGCGTGGCGCGTGTCGCCTCGTCGGGGGGCGTGCCGTCGACCTCGCGCATCGCCTTCAGATTGCTGAACGCCGTGTGGGGTTCTCCGAAACTTCGCCGAGCTGTCATGACACTCTCCCTCGTGGTCGGCGCACATTGCGCACCGAAGATCGCTCAACCGGGACCTGCGGCTTGTCCGGCGTCCCCGATGCGACGAGTGTGAGCCGCACCGGTTTTGCCCGCAAACCGCAGCGCGACCACGGCACCCTCGTTAGGAACATACCATGACTTCGACTCTTCATTGCTTCGCTCAGTCCGGCAACGCCTACAAGGCGGCCCTGATGCTGGAATTCTGCGGCGAGAGCTGGGAGCCGGTGCACGTCAGGTTCTTCGAAGGCGCGGCCCGGACGCCGGAATACGCTGCGCTGAACGAAATGGCCGAAGTGCCGGTCTATGACGACGGGCAGGTGCGGCTGAGCCAGTCGGGCGTGATCCTGGATTACCTGTCGGGCAAGCATGGCCGGTTCGGCCCCGAGACCGAGGCCGAGCGGCTGGAGATCCTGCGCTGGACGCTGTGGGACAATCACAAGCTGACCGCAAACATCGCCACCGCGCGGTTCATGCAGCTGTTCCTGCCCGAAAAGCACCGTAACCCCGATATCATCGCCTTCCTGATGGGCCGCGCCAAGGCCGCGCTGGCGGTGCTGGAGCGGCGGCTGGACGGGCGCGAGTGGATCGCCGCGGACCGGCCCACGACGGCGGACCTGTCCTGCGCGGGGTATATCTGGTTCCTTGAGGAGATCGGGTTGGACCCGGCCCCGGCCACCGCGCGCTGGCGCGACCGGCTGGCGGCGATGCCGGGGTGGGCGCATCCCTATGAGCTGATGCCGGGCCATCCGTTCGAGGCGCCGGAATGAACGCCACCGGCAATATCGGCATAGTGTTGTTCACGGTGCTGGTGCTGGGCAGCTTTGCCGCGCTGGCCGCGCTGATCCTGCGCCGCGCCGAGGAGCGCCATCCTGACCCGAACGATTTCCAGGTGCGCGGCGGGCTGGCGCACATGCTGGTCGGCATCCTGGCATGGTTCGGGATCGTGTCCTTCGTGGTCGTCTCGATCTCGTTCGGGGGGGCGCTGATCCCCCTGCTGCTGTGGGGCTGCGCGTGGTTCGCCCTGACGCGCCATGACTTCGGCGACCGGCTGGTGCCCTATTACCGCCTGCAGATGTCCCTTGCCGCGGCTGCGACGCTGGCCGCGCTGATCCTGTGGCTAACCACCATCAACACGATACAAGGAGTGCCCAATGCCTGAGGCCTATATCTACGACGCCGTGCGCACCCCGCGCGGCAAGGGTCGCAAGGACGGTGCGCTGCACGAGGTCACCTCGCTTCGCCTGTCCGCCGAGGTTCTGAACGCCCTGAAAGATCGAAACGACCTGGACACGCTGGCCGTCGAGGACGTGATCTGGGGCAATGTCACCCAGGTGGGCGAGCAGGGCGGGTGCCTGGCGCGATCCGCCGTGCTGGCCTCGGACTTCGACGAGCATGTGCCGGGCCTGTCGATCAACCGGTTCTGCGCCAGCGGGCTGGAGGCGGTGAACCTGGCCGCCAACCAGGTGCGCGCCGGGGCCGGTCAGGCCTATGTCGCCGGCGGGGTCGAGATGATGGGCCGCGTGCCCATGGGCTCGGACGGGGCGGCGATTGCCGTCGATCCGTCGCTGGCGATGAAGTCCTATTTCGTGCCGCAGGGCATCGCGGCCGACATCATCGCGACGGAATACGGCTTCAGCCGCGATGACGTCGACGCCTATGCCGTCGAAAGCCAGAAGCGCGCCGCCAGGGCATGGGAGGAAGAGCGGTTCTCGAAATCCATCCTGACCGTGCGCGACCAGAACGGCCTGCCGATCCTTGATCGCGACGAGTACATGCGCCCCGGCACCGACATGCAGGCGCTGGGCGGGTTGAAACCCGCGTTCAAGGACCAGGGCGAGGTGATGCCGGGTTTCGACGCCGTGGCGCTGCTGAAATACCCGCATCTGGAAAAGATCGAGCATGTGCACCACGCCGGGAACTCGTCGGGCATCGTGGATGGCGCGGCAGGGCTGCTGATCGGCGATCAGGCGTTCGGTGAGAAATATGGGCTGAAGCCGCGCGCGCGGATCCGGGCGACCGCCAAGGTCGGCACCGATCCGACGATCATGCTGACCGGCCCGGTGCCCGCGACACAGAAGATCCTTGCCGAAGCGGGGATGAGCGTTTCCGACATCGACCTGTTCGAGGTGAACGAGGCGTTCTCGGCCGTCGTGCTGTGCTTCATGCAGGCGTTCGACGTGGACCACGACAAGGTCAACGTGAACGGCGGCGCGATCGCCATGGGCCACCCGTTGGGTGCGACCGGCGCGATGATCCTCGGCACCGCACTCGACGAACTG
>JBFHFG010000456.1:0-3428 GCA_041583815.1 Halovulum sp. | reverse complement strand
GCGCAGTGGCGGTCCTGGTGCGAGACGTTGCGGGCCGGGTTCTTGGCCGATACCGAGGCGCCCGCGATTGGGGATTGGCCGCTGGACATGGGCGCGGCACTGACCCAACTGCGCGATGACTTGCCAGCCGACACCGTCGTCACGCTGGATGCGGGCAACCACACGGGCTGGGCGCAACGTTTCCTGCGGTTCGGACGGCCGGGGCGCGAACTTGGCTCGACGTGCGGGGCCATGGGCTATGCGGTTCCCGCTGCGGTCTCGGCCTCGTTGCGGCATCCGGACCGGACGGTGCTGGCCTTCGTCGGCGACGGCGGCTTCATGATGAGCGGGACGGAACTGGCTACAGCCGCACAGCATGGCGCGACCCCGATCGTGCTGCTGTTCAACAACGGCATGTACGGCACGATCCGCATGCACCAGGAACGTGAACATCCGGGCCGCGTCGTGGGTACGGCGCTGACCAACGGGGATTTCTGCCGCATGGCCGAGGGGCTGGGCGCCTATGCCGAACGCGTGACGCGCACCGAGGAATTCACACCGGCACTGGAACGCGCGCGGGCCAGTGGACGACCGGCGGTGCTGGAACTGATGACCGATCCGAACCAGATCTCGACGCGGACGACGATTTCGGCGCTGCGCGGGGCAGGGGGCTAAAGCGCGATAAGGCCCGCCCGCAGTGCAAGTGCAAGCGCCTGCTCGCGCGTGCGGGCGCCCAGCTTTCGGCGGGCGTTGGTGAAGTGATACTCGACCGTGACGGGCTGCACGCCCATCCGGTGGGCGATTTCCTTGGTACGCAGGCCCATGCCAAGATAGCGCAGGCAGTCGGCCTCGCGCCCGGTGAGTTCGGTTTCCGGGCGGCTGCCCGAGGCCAGAAGTTCATGCACAGCGTGGGCCAGAAGCGCGATCGCGCCGCCGTGGCGGCGCCAAATCTCCTCGACCCCTGCGCGCCCGGAGGACGTCAGCATGTTCCAGCCGGCGACACCGCTGGCCGAGCGGATGCGAGTGGGCACGGCAATGCCGGCGTTAAGCCCCGATATAGCCGCCCGCTCGATCAGGTCGCGGTCGCGGGTTGTCAGGTCCGGGTAACGGTCCACGAACGCTTCGCCGGTCGGAACCGGGCGGATGCCGCGGCAGACATAGGTGAACAACGGATCGGTCTCGGCAAAGGCCCTGAGGTCGGTTTCGGGACGCGCGGGCAGCCAGTCCGATGCGAAATTGTGTAGCAGCACGGCTTCGCCCGGATCGAAGCGGCCGTAGTACGCGCCCTCGACCCCGACACGTTCCAGCCAGGAACATGTCTCTGTCCAGACCGCCTTGGGGCAGGCAAGGCTGGTTACGGCATCAAGACACTCATCAAGGCGAAACGTTCGAAGCATACCGGACCGTAGCACTTGGCCTATGGAAATCCATAGCTGGCGGCGGCCCGACGGGGTTTTCTATTATCCCGCGTCGGCAAGCCGACGGTTCATGCCCTGGCGCAACGCCGCTGCTGACACGTTTCGGTGGCGCGGCCTTATCGGTCGAGGGGCTATGGACCGAATATTGCCGTCAGTGGCCAGTCTTCTTGGGGAAGGGCTTGGCTGCGATCTCTCCGCCTTTGGGGGTGCTGATGGCCGCGAGCCGGTTCCGGCTCGCGGCCTGACGCACCCGTCCGGGCACCTACCTCAGCGTGCAAAGGCTGACTTGGCGCCGCCGCTTTTCTGAAGCTGGAAGATCGAGCTGACATCTGGCGCGGGCGGCAGCGGCAGGCGGACGGGCACCTGTTCCAGCCGGGGTTGCAGGACCGGCTCGCCGATCACGACGCGATCCAGCAGGTCCTGCCATTGTTCGGCCTGGGGTAGGCGTTGCAGGTAGGCCGATCCGCCCATCAGCGGCCAGGCGTCCGCCGCGCAGCATTCGTAGAACAGCATCAGTCGGGCCTTGTCGGACACGTTAGGGGCCGAGCCGTGCAGCGTGCGCGCATGGTGGATCGACATCGAACCGGCACGGCCCGTGATCGTTACCGCCTGATCCAAGTGGAATTCCGGATCGTCGGGATCGACGGCGCCGCAAAACACGCCATCCGCGTTGTTGTGATTCAGGATCGGCCCCTTGTGCGAGCCGGGGATCACCTGAAGCGGGCCGTTCTCGGGCGTTACGTCCTCGAGCATTACGCCGAAGGCAAGCATGTCATCGTTGGTGTGCGGGTAGAACGCCCAGTCCTGGTGCCATTCGACTGCCGCCCCGCCGCCGGGAGCCTTGGTGTTCAGTTTGGACGTCTGGATCAGCACGTTGGCGCCCAGAAGCTGGCGCATGACCTCGGTGATGCGAGAGTTCTTAAGGACCTCCCAGAAGAACGGGTGTTGCTTGTGGGGCAGTTTCACGCGGGTCAGCTTGGGCTGTTCGGGCGAATGGCCCTGGTCCAGGTCGTAGACCTCGTTGCTTTCGGTGACGTGACGAGACTTGTCGATCAGGTCGTGCGCGATGTCCTGCATCTTGCGCAGTTCCTCGGGTGTCAACACGTCCTCGACCAGCAGGTAGCCCTGCGTGAAATAGGAATCGATCTGGTCCTTGGTAAGCATTGGGTCTCCTCCCTTGTTATGGTATCGATACCATTTCTTTTGTGGTATCGATACCATTTGCCATCCCGACAGGTCAAACGCTAAGTTTGCGACCGGATTAAGAATGGGGTGTGCGCACGTGGGCAGGCAGAAATGGGTGACGATGGAGGAGGTCGCCGGGCGTGCGGGTGTCGGCAAGATCACCGTGTCGCGCGTCATCCGGACGCCGGACAAGGTCGCACCTGCCACACGGCGTCGGGTACAGGATGCCATCCGGGATCTGGGCTACGTGCCCGACCGCACCGCCGGCGCGCTGTCGTCCATGCGTAGCGGTGTGGTCGGGGCATTGGTCTCGACGCTGGCGGATTCGGTGTTCGCCTCGACGGTCGACGGGTTATCGCGAACCCTGCGCGAGGCGGGGCACGAACTGCTGCTGACCAGCACCGAATACGACCCGACCGTCGAGGAGGATGCGGTGCGCACCTTGTTGGGCCGTCGCCCCGACGGGTTGGTCCTGACCAGCACCGATCATACGCCGGCGCTGCGTCAGATGTTGAGCATGGCGCGCGTGCCGGTGGTCGAGGTCTGGCAGATGCCACGCCAGCCAATCGGGCACGTGGTGGGATTGTCCAACTTCGAAGCGGGGCGGGCGCTGACCGAATACCTGATCGGCACTGGCCGCCGCGCGATCGCGTTCCTGGGGGGCGGCCGGGCGTATGATGACCGGGGCAGTCGGCGGGCCCAAGGCTATGCCGCGGCGTTGAAGGCCGCGGGGCTGGGCGCGCCGCGCCTTGTGCCCCGTGGGGACGGCGACCGTGCGAACGCCGAGGTGGGCGTGCGTGCGCTGGAACAGGCCCGGACGCGCTGGCCGGATCTGGACGCGGTGAT
>JBFHFG010000455.1:0-3428 GCA_041583815.1 Halovulum sp. | reverse complement strand
TGGGCTGGTTTGGCGAGGGCGCCATGGTCCCCGAGTTCGAGCAGGCCGTCATGGAACTGGAAGCCGGCGAGATCTCGGGTCCGGTGCAGACGCAGTTCGGCTGGCATGTCGTCAAACTGAACGAGACCCGCGATGTGCCTCCGCCGTCGCTGGAGGACACCCGCGCCGAGCTGGTCGACCAGATCCGGCAGCAGACCATCCAGGACACGATCGAGGCGCTGCGTGCCGACGCCACGATTGAGGACCTTACCGGCGACGTGCCCGCGAACGCGTTCCGCGACGATTCGCTGCTGTCGGAGTGACCTGAGATGGCCGGTCCGCTTCCCCAGTCGCCGCTTGCTCCGGCAGGCGGCTTCCCCGCGCTGCCGGCCATCGCCGGCGTGCGCTTTGCCGCCGCCGAGGCGGGCGTGCGCTACAAGAACCGCAAGGACGTGATGCTTGCGGAAATCGCCCCCGGCAGCGCGGTGGCGGGCGTGTTCACACGCTCGGCCACGCGGTCGGCCCCGGTGCTGTGGTGCGAAGAGAAGATCGCGGGGCCCCACGACCCCGCGCAGGGTTTCGGAATCCTGGTGAACTCGGGCAATTCCAACGCGTTTACCGGCAGGAACGGCCGCGACGCGGTGGAGCGGACCGCCAAGGGCGCGGCCGAGGCGCTGGGCGTGCCGCTGGATCATGCCTTCGTCGCCTCGACCGGCGTCATCGGCGAGCCGCTGCCCGCCGAGCGCATCACCGCCAAGCTGGCGGAACTGGCCGCGAACCTGGACGAGGGCCAGGCCGAGGCCGCCGCGCGGGCGATCATGACCACCGACACCTTCCCGAAGGGCGCGGCCACGACGGCGCAGGTTGGCGGCAAGACCGTCACCATCGCCGGCTTCGCCAAGGGCTCGGGGATGATCGAGCCAAATATGGGCACGATGCTGGCCTATGTCTTCACCGACGCCGCCGTGTCGCAACCCGTTCTGCAGCAGATGCTGCGCGAACTGACCGACGTGACCTTCAATGCCATCACCGTGGACAGCGACACATCGACCTCGGACACGCTGATGGTCGCGGCGACCGGCAAGGCCGGGAACCGGGCTATCGACGGCCTGGACGGGGCCGATGCGCAGGCGTTCCGCGACGCCCTGCACGGCGTGCTTCTGGACCTTGCGCAGCAGATCGTGCGCGACGGCGAGGGCGCGACCAAGTTCGTGTCGATCACCGTCGAGGGTGCAGCAAGCGATGCCTCGGCCCGGATCATCGGCAAGGCGATCGGGAACTCGCCGCTGGTCAAGACTGCGCTGGCGGGCGAAGACCCGAACTGGGGCCGCATCGTCGCCGCTATCGGCAAGGCGGGCGAGCCTGCCGACCGCGACCGCATCGGGATCCGCTTCGGCGACATCGTGGTGGCCGAGAACGGCTGGGTCGCCGAAAGCTACCGCGAGGACGACGGCGCCGCCTACATGAAGCGGCCCGAGATCGAGATCACCGTGCAGATGGGCGTGGGTGACGGTCGGGCGACCGTCTGGACCTGCGACCTGACGCACCAGTACATCTCGATCAACGCGGACTACCGTTCGTGAAAAGCGTTCTCGTCTCTGCCGTCGCGCTCATTGATCGCGACGGCCGGGTCCTGCTGGCGCAGCGACCCGAGGGCAAGTCGATGGCGGGCCTGTGGGAATTCCCGGGCGGCAAGGTCGAACCGGGCGAGACGCCCGAGGCCGCGCTGATCCGCGAACTGCACGAGGAACTGGGCATCGACACCTGGGCCAGTTGCCTGGCGCCGCTGACCTTCGCATCGCACGGGTACGAGGATTTCCACCTGCTGATGCCCCTGTTCGCCTGCCGCAAGTGGCAGGGGGAACCGCATGGCCGCGAGGGACAGCAACTGGCCTGGGTCCGGCCGCAGAAGCTGCGCGATTACCCGATGCCGCCTGCGGACCTGCCCCTGATCCCGGTCCTGCGCGACTGGCTTTAGGATCACGGCGATCCCACAATTTGTCACTTTGATGACGAACAGGCTTGTTTTTTGTGAGATTTCTCACAAGATCCGAAATCAGAGGCCCACAAGAGGCCCGATTGCGGAGGAAGCACTGATGTTGCAGACTATCGTGACGGCCAGTCACATATTTGTTCAGGGCGAGCTTGTGAAAAGACTTGCCGATGGCCGAGTAATGGTTCGCGTTGGCGGAATGAAATACATCGGCAAGCCGGTTCGCGCCCTTCGGCGGCGCGCGGCTACCGCGTCACCCGCGACCGCCTGACTGCTCATGTCCCGGATCTTCGGGACCTGAACCTCGGGGACAGGCACCCGTATGCCCGGCAAGGGGGACGATGGCGTCAGCCGCCGACCCAGCCTGCCAGTTCGCGCTCAAGGATCGCCATCATCATGGCGATGTGCGCAGCGTCGTCATTGAGGCAGGGGATATAGGTGAAGGTTTCGCCTCCGGCCTCTTCGAAGCTTTCCTTGATCTCCTCGTTGATCTCTTCCAGCGTCTCGACGCAATCGGAAGAGAACGCGGGCGCCATGATCGCGATGTTCTTCTTGCCTTCCTCGCGCGCCAGCCGGGCGACTTCCTCGACCGTATAGGGCTTCAGCCATTCCTCGGGGCCGAACTTGGACTGAAAGGTGACGCGCACGTCGTCCTTGTCCCAGCCCAACCGCTCGCGCAGCAGGCGCGAGGTCTTCTGGCACTGGCAATGATACGGATCGCCCTCGAGCAGGTAACGCTCGGGGACGCCGTGATAGGACGTGACCAGCAGGTCGGGCCGGCGGTCCAGCCCGGCATAGGTCCGCTCCACCGACTGGGCCAGCGCGTCGATGTACAGCGGGTCGTCGTAGTAGGCGGGCACCGTGCGGATCGACGGCTGCCAGTTCATCTTCATCAACGTGCGGAACGCGTGATCGCAGGCTGTCGCCGTCGTTGCCGCCGCGTACTGCGGGTAAAGCGGGAAAAAGACGATCCGCTCGCAGCCTTCGTCCTTCATCCGGCGGATTACCGAATCGGTCGAGGGGTTGCCGTAGCGCATGCAGAAGTCGACCAGGACATCCTCGCCCCATCTCGCCTGCACCTGCGCCGCCACGGCCTGCGCCTGCTTGCGGGTCCAGGTCAGCAGGGGGCCTTCGTCCTGCTCGTCGTTCCAGATGCCGCGATACGCCTTACCCGAGCTGAACGGGCGCTTGGACAGGATGATCAGTTGCAGCAGCGGCTGCCATTTCCACGGCGCATAGTCGATGACGCGGCGGTCGGACAGAAACTCGTTCAGGTAGCGGCGCATCGACCAGTAATCGGTGCCGTCCGGCGTGCCCAGGTTCGACAGGATCACCCCCACCCGTGCCCGGGGCACTGGCGGATGGTCGGGCTGCGCATGGGCCAGGCGGCCCTCGCCGGGCTGCACAAGCGGGTGGTTCGTCTGGCCGCCGTCCATCATGTCACTCCCTGTCCCAT
>JBFHFG010000454.1:0-3432 GCA_041583815.1 Halovulum sp. | reverse complement strand
GTCGTTCCGCCGACCAGTTCCGGCGTGATATAGTAGCCGATCGACAGGATGAACACGAGGATCGAGCCTGCGCCGATACCGGGCACCGACTGCGGGAAGTAAACCCGCCAGAACGCGGTCCAGTTCGTCGCGCCCAGTGATTTCGCCGCCCGCAGATAGCTGGGCGGAATTGTCTTCATCACGGAATAGAGCGGCAGGATCATGAACGGCAGCAGGATGTGCGTCATCGCGATGATGGTGCCCAGCTGGTTGTTGATCAGCGCCAGCCGGCCACTGTCCGAGATGATGCCTATCCAAACCAGCGTGTCGTTGATCACCCCCTGCTGTTGCAGCAACACCTTCCACGCCGACGTGCGCACCAACAGCGAGGTCCAGAACGGCAGCAGCACCAGGATCATCAGCACGTTCGCCGACCGCATCGACAGGTTCGCCAGCAGCCAGGCCACCGGATAGCCCAGTATGATGCACGAGATGGTGATGACCATCGACATGAACAGCGTGCGCTGGAACAGGGTGATATAGATCTGTTCCTTCTCGTCGCGCGGCTGGATCCCCTCCGAGGTCAGTTGCAGGTCAACCGAGTTCAGGAAATACCCGCTGGTGAACGGCGGGCTATACGTCTTGATCGTCTCCCAGTTCTCGCGGTCGCCCCAGCCATCGTCGATCTCGACAAAGGCCGCGCGGAAATCCACCACCGGCAGCGTATCCTGTGCCGCGGCGGCCGCCTGAAGGGCATCCGCGCCCGGCCCGGAATAGGATTGCACCCGGTCGGCGCCGCCGTCCTGAAGGTCCAGCGCCAGGGCGGCATAGACGGCTTCCCACGGGTCCTCCTCGGCGACGACGTCCTCGTCCGCAATGGCGGTGAAAATCGCGAAGGCGGTGTACTCGCGCGCGGTGCGCGGCAGGATAGCGGCCAGTTCGGCCGACGGGGCGAAACCGATGTCGCCCTCCATCGGGCTGCGGGTGAGGTGGGCCAACCGCTCGCGCTGCGCGGCCAGAAGGCCGGCGTCGGGTTCGCCTGCGCCAGACATCAGCTCGTACCAGAAAGCGCCTTCCTCGAAGCGCGGATCAGCTTCTTCCAGTGCGTCCTGGAACGGCTCGCCCAGATTGTCCATGTCTCGGCCCGAGGACCGGAACATCGACGAGATGCCGGTCGTCTCGTAGTTCAGGCGCGTGCCAAGCCGCGTGTGCTGCTTGGCCTCGGCGGCCAGGAACAGGTCGAAGAACAGGTCACGATAGGCGGCTTCGGGCGGCAGGTCCTGGGCGGCATCGTCCCAGTCGTTCAGCGCCGCGACAGTGCGAGGCAAGGTGTTGCCGACGATCTGGTTCTCGACCGAGCGGAACAGCATGTCGGCGATCGGTGCGATGAAAGTCACCAGCACGAAGATCAGCAGCGGGGCGATCAGCATCAGCGCGCGGATCTTTTCGCGCCGCAGGGCTCGCTGCAGGCTGCGCTTCAGCGGTGTGCCGTCCGCAGCCAGCATCGGGCCCGACTGTTCGCCGTCGGCAAGCCGAAGCGCGTCGTCCGGGGTCGGGGCCCGGCGTCCGGTCGTTGCGTCGGTGACATCTGCCATCGTCAGTCCCTGTCGCTGAGTCTTGTCGTTGACCACCCGGGGGCGGCGGGGCGGGGGCCGTCGTGCGGCCCCCGCCGGAGTTTAGTCAACGTTCACCAAGGCAATCAGCCCTTGGCCAGCCAGGCCTGGAACTTGGCGTCCAGGTCGTCCCGGTAATCCGCCCACCATTCGTAGTTGTTCACGAAGGTGTTCTCGGCGTTGTTCGGGTCGGTCGGCATGTGCGGTTTCATGTCGATGCCCAGTTCGGCATGGGTGCTGACCAGCGGCGCGGACGATGCACGGGCCGGGCCATACGAGATATACTTGGCCTGGTCGGCCAGGCGCTGCGTGTCTGTGGCGAAGAACAGGAAGTCCATCACCCGCGCCAGGCGATCCTCGGGCAGGCCGTCGGGCACCACCCAGCCGTCGATGTCGAACATCTGCCAGTCCCAGGCCATGCCGATCGGCTGATCCTGCTCGACGATGGCCGAGAACAGGCGGCCGTTATAGGACGAGGCCATGAACACTTCGCCATCGGCCAGCAGCTGGATCGGCTCGGCCGCGGCTGACCACCAGATCGTCTGGTCCTTGATCGTGTCGAGCTTGGCAAAGGCGCGGTCCTGCCCTTCGTCGGTTTCGAGCATGTCATAGACATCTTCGTAGGCGACGCCGTCACACAGCAGGGCCCATTCCAGGTTCGCGATCGGCTGCTTGTTCAGCGCGCGCTTGCCCGGATAGGTCTCCAGGTCAAAGACGTCGCAGGCGCCCTTTGGGGCCTCGGCGCCGTCGGGGACCATGTCGGTGCGATACCCGAAGGTGGTCGAAAACACGATCTGCGGAATGAAGCAGTCCGACACGATCATGTCGCCGAAATCGTCCGACGCGTCCGCGCCGTCATCCGACGGGGCCAGAACGTCGTCATGGTCGATTTCCATCGCCAGGCCTTCGTCGCACAGGCGGATGGCGTCGGCGGCCTCCACGTCGACCAGGTCCCAGGTGATGTTGCCCGCCTCGTTCATGGCGCGCAGCTTGGCCACCGCCTCGGGAGAGCTTTCATCCCAGACCGAGCTGACCTCGGGATGCATATCAAGATAGGGCTCCACATAGGCTTTCTGCTGGCTGGCCTGGTAGGCGCCGCCCCACGACACGAGGGTCATGTCGTCAGCCATCTCCTGCGCACCGCCCGTGCCGGCGATCAGGGCCAGCGATGTGGAAGCGAGAAGCGTTCTGCTCAGTTTCATGAATTTCTCCCGATGTGCCCGTACCTGTTTCGGCGGGGGCGGCGGCACGGGCTGGCCGTCGGTTCCCCGACCATGGCGCGCACGCGGCGCCCATGGAACGTGTCGTCTCACGCGTCCAGCGCGCGACAGTCCTCCGGCAGCCATCCGATCTCGATGGTCTCGCCGGGCTTGAGGCGGCGCTGGTCCGGCGCGTTGCGGGTCTTGATGATGAAGTCATCGTTCCCCGCCACGCGCACCCGCGTGCGATAGATGTCGCCCATGTAGATGAACTCCAGCACTTCGGCCTTCAGGCGGAAGGCGTCGGGACTCATCCGTTCGGTGTTGTACTCGACTCGCTCCGGGCGGACCGAAACCAAGGTCCGGTCGCCCACCGCATTCACGTTGACGGCGGTGGTGTCGATGATCTCGCCACTGTCCAGGCGCACCTTGGCGCGTTCCCCGGTGAGCTCGACGACCTCGCCCGACAGCGTGTTGTTCTCGCCGATGAACTGGGCCACGAAACTGTTCTCGGGCCGTTCGTACAGCGTGTCGGGCGGTGCCAGTTGCTGGATGCGGCCATCGTCGAACACGGCGACCCGGTCCGACATGGTCAGCGCCTCGGTCTGGTCGTGGGTGACGTAGACCACGGTGATGCCCAG
>JBFHFG010000453.1:0-3458 GCA_041583815.1 Halovulum sp. | reverse complement strand
GCGTTTGCACCTCTTTCTGCGCGAGATGCTGGCGAATCCGAACGGGGCGGTCCGCGCTGCGGCGATCTACCTGCCGGGCGAGCGCGACCAGATCATGATGTGGTCGAACGGCGGTGTGGCCCCGGCGGGTGACTGCTGGCTGGACGCGTTCGATTTGCACAGGCGCATGACCCCTGACCGGACTGCCGTTCATGACGGGGCGACACGTTTGAGCTATGCGGAACTTGACGCGGTCGCATCCCGGATTGCCTGTTCGCTGTACAGTCGTGGCGTCGTGCCGGGCGATGTCGTGGCGTTGCTGCTCGACCGCACTGTGCTGCTGCCGGCCGCGATACTTGCCCTGCATCGGATCGGGGCGGCCTATCTACCGCTCGACCCCGATGCGCCGGAGCAGCGAAACGCGCTGATCCTTCAGACGGCTGCGCCCAGGCTGGTGCTGGTGTCGCCGGGGCGATCACATCGCAAATTGCCCTGCCGTGACGGGCATCTGGTTCTTGATGCAGACATCTTCGGCGGCCCGCCTGCTGACCCGCCCGTCAAAGAATCCCGCGGCGCTGGCGAAGATCTGGCCTACGTGATCTTCACCTCGGGGTCGACCGGCACCCCCAAAGGGGTCGACATAAGCCACACGGCTCTTTGGACCCTGCTTGCGGCGATGCGCGATGAAATCGGCCTGGACGCGGCGACGCGGTGGCTGGCCGTCACGACGATCGCATTCGATATCGCGACGCTTGAAATGCTGTTGCCCCTGAGCGTGGGCGGTACGGTCGAAATCGCGCAACGGCACGAAACGCTCGACCCTGATCTTCTGAACGCCCGGATCGAGGCGTCTGGGGCGACGCATCTGCAGGCGACGCCCTCGCTTTGGTCGCTGACCGGTGACGCTGGGGGGGCAGCATTTCGCGGGCTCACGAAGCTTGTCGGTGGGGAAACCCTTCCGGGTGATCTTGCGCGGCAACTTGCGACCGGCGGCCCCCTTTATAACGTCTATGGGCCGACGGAGACGACGATCTGGTCCAGCCTTGCAAGGATCACGCCCGAAGCGGCGGCATGTCCCGCCATCGGCCGCCCGTTAGCCGGAGAGAGCATATTCGTGCTCGACCGGTTCGGATTCCCCGCGCCTATCGGGGTTATCGGCGAAATCTGGATCGGTGGCGCCGGGCTGGCAACGGGCTATCACAAACGCGCCGACCTGACCGCCGAACGGTTCGTGGAAACGCCGTTGGGTCGCCTGTACCGGACAGGCGATCTGGGTCGCTGGTCCCAGGCGGGCATGCTGGAACATTTCGGAAGGATCGACTTTCAGATCAAGATCCGCGGCCACAGGATCGAGGCCGGGGAAATCGAGACCGCCATGCGCCGCTTTGGTGCCGTCAGCGCCGCAGTTGTGGTGAAACCCGAGGGTCAGGATCATCTGTTGGGGTATGTCTGCAGTCCTGATCCGGTGGACCTGTCAGCGCTGGAGGCCTATCTGCGCGAGCACCTGCCGGGTTACATGGTGCCGCAGGCGTTTCTGCAGATCCCGGCGATGCCGCAGAATGCCAACGGCAAGCTCGACCGGAAAGCGCTGCCCCCGATCAGGCAGGCACGCCCTACGTGCGCCGCAGCCCCCGCCGGTCCGCTTTCACCCACAGAGCGGCACCTTCTCACAAGGGTGCGTGAGGCACTGGGCCGCGAAGACGTGGGGATCGATGACGATTTCTTCCAACTGGGCGGGACAAGCCTGTCGGCGGCACGGCTTGTCGCCAGCCTGCGCCGCGACTATGGCCCCGATCTTGCGCTGGCAACCGTATTCGCGACACCGAACCTTCGCCGTCTCGCCGCAGAGATAAACCGCACCGGGCATGCCGACCCTCTGGATCCGGTCTTGCACCTTCGCAAGGCGAAGAACGGCGCCCCGACCGTCTTCTGCGTGCACCCGATCCTTGGGATCGGCTGGGGCTATTCCGCCTTGATGCATGCTCTTCCCGACGATGTGGGGATTTGCGCGCTTCAAGCGCCGGGTCTGACAGAGGCGGCGACCTGGCCGGACCTGCGCACGATGGCACGCGAATACCTGGCCAGGGTCCGGACCACGCAGCCCTATGGCCCCTATTTCCTGGTCGGATGGTCTTTCGGTGGTCTCGCCGCGCATGAATTGGCCCTTCAATTGGAGGAACAGGGCGAACGGATCGCCTGCCTGTGCCTGCTCGACGCCTTTCCGTTTCACCCCGACAGCGCGGCGGTCGACGAAGCCACGCGGGTGCAGCAGACCCTGGCCTTTGTCGGAGAAGAGCCCGATCCTGCAATCCGCACGCTTGACGCACTTGCCGAGAAGATGGTCACGCGGCCCGAGGTTGACGCCTTGCGACTGACACTCGGGGCAGACCGTTTCGAGACCCTGCGCACCCGGCTTCGCGGATGTGTCGAGACCAACCTCGATCTTGCACGGCGGCACGTGCCGGGACGGATCGATGCGCCGATCATCGGTATCTGCGCGACACGGGGCAAATCGGCGGCGCTGGATACGCTGCTGGAATGGCGCGGCAACCCGTGGCAGGGGCGATCACGGGCGGGCGCGCGGCAGATCAATCTGGATTGCGGGCATGACGACATGCTCGACCCGCTCAGCCTGGCAGCGTTTACACCCCATCTTCTTTCCGCGCTGGGGCGCACCGACGCGGTGGAGTGCCGGATGGCCGCCATCTCCACGACGACCTAGCGTAACCCGCTCTTCGTAGGAAACCGCGAGCACCCGTTCGGCAAGTCCACGAACCGGACCATCTCCGAGGCGCGCCTTGGCGGTTTCGAGAAACACGCTGCCTCCTTTCCGCAGGCGCATGGCGGGGTTGATGCGAGCGCATGGGGCACCGGCGGAACGCTTGTTCCCGAATGGAACCCTAGTGCGAAACAGGCGTTCGCGTTCCCTTATCCGAATGCGCCATTGTTCGCCTGCCCGGCCCTGATCGCGGCAGGTGTTCCTGATTTAGCGGGGATGTTGAAACGCCTCCGGGGCGGGCACAGGTCCTGTCCCTGACCGATGAGGAGTGACCAGATGTTCAGGAAGATCGCCACCGCCGCCGCGCTTGCACTGTCGCTGGCCGGCCCCTCTGCCGCGCAGGGAACTGACACGCTTCGCGTGGGCATGTCCGGCGGCTATTTCCCCTTTACCTTCGTTCAGCAGGACGAGCTTCAGGGTTTCGAGGTCGACGTGATGAATGCCGTTGCCGAAGAGGCCGGGCTGGACGTGCAGTTCGTCACCATGTCGTTCTCGAGGCTGGTGGGCGCGCTGGATTCCGGGCGTATCGACACAATCGCCAACCAGATCACCATCACCCCCGAGCGCGAGGCGAAGTTCGCCTTCACCCAGCCCTATGTCGTCGACGGCGCGCAGGTCGTGACCCGCGAGGGCAACGACGAGATCTCGGGCGTCGAGGATCTGAGCGGCCGCACAGTCGCCGTGAACCTCGGCTCGAACT
>JBFHFG010000452.1:0-3461 GCA_041583815.1 Halovulum sp. | reverse complement strand
GACGCCGACGCCCAGCGCGAAATGCTCGGCCGCCTTGGCCAGCGTGCCCGCCCCGGCAAGTGCTGCAATGACCTCGAACGCCAGCACGGCGCAGAGCGCGCCGACCGGGTCGTGTACGATCGCCTCCCACCGCAGGACCTTGGCGGGGGGGGATTTCAGCCGGGGCGGGCGCAGCAGCGGGATGATCACCGTGGGACCGGTAACGACAAGAATGCCGCCGAACACCGTCGCGCTGGCCCAGCCCAGGCCGGCGCCGTAGTGGCAGGCCAGGGTCGCGAACAGCCAACCAAGCGGCGCGCCCAGCAGCACCATGCGCCGCACTGCGGTGCCGGTGGCGCGAAGTTCGTGCAGGTTCAGCGTCAGCCCGCCCTCGAACAGGATCACGGCGACCGCGACGGCGACGATCGGGCGCAGCAGTTCGCCGAACGCGGCAGCGGGGTCCAGCAGGCCGGTGACCGGCCCGGCCAGCAGGCCCGCGCCCAGCATCAGCACGATGGCGGGCATCTGCAAGCGCCACGCCAGCCATTGCGCGCCGATGCCCAGCACGCCGATGATGGCGAAGATCAGAACCGGTTCCATGCCCTATCCCCCGTGTCAGCCCTTGTGATGGCGCTTGCCCGGCGCCTGCGCGAGCATTCTCAGTCGCCAGTCCGGATCAATGCCGGTCCAGCCCAGCACGTGCCACAGCGCCACCCGTCCGGCATTGTAGGGCGTGGCCAGCGCTTCGCGCAGAACGTCCCTTGGTCCGGTGAAGGCGCCCGATGTCGCGTAGCCTGCCACCGGGATACCAGCCCAGGCCAGCGACAGGCGCGACCGCGCCATGTGATAGCCGTGGGTGACAAGGATCACCTGCTGATCCGGGATCAGCGGTTGGCTGAGCAGCGCATTCTGCAGCGTCGAATGCGCGCTGGCTTCGACGATGATCGCCTCGTCGGTGACGCCCATCTCGCGGGCCGCTTCGGCCATCAGCGCACCGTGAGCGCGGAAATTCGGCAGGGCGGGGCCACCGGTGAACAGGATCTTCGGCGCCAGGCCGCTTTGCCACAGCGCGACCCCGGTCTCGACCCGTGCCAGCGCGGCCTTGCCAAGGGTGCCATCGACCTCGGTCGCGGCACCCAGAACCATGATTACATCGGCACGTACCGGCAAGCGGCCACGAGCCTGCCAAAGCGCGCTGACGCATACAAAGGCCAACGCGATACCGAACGCGGTTCCACCCAGTATCAGCAGTCGCAGGATCATGCCTCGCCCTCCACCATGTCGCGCAGTGAGCGGCGCATGATCTTGCCGGTTGCCGTCATTGGCAGATCGTCGATGAACGCCACCTCGCGCGGGGCAACATGGGGCGAGATGCGACTTCGGACACGTTCGATCAACGCTTCGGCCAGACCATCGGCGTCAGCGCCCTCGCGCAGGACGACGAAGGCTTTCACCGCCTCGGTCCGGATCGGGTCGGGCACGCCAACGGCGGCAGCCATGGCGACATCGGGGTGCCCGGTCAGGCAATCCTCGATTTCGGTCGGGCCGATCCGGTATCCTGACGAGGTGATCACGTCGTCGGTGCGCGCCGCAAAGAGGACATAACCCTCGTCGTCCATCACCGCGACATCGCCGGTGCGCATCCAGTCGCCGGAAAACTTCTCGGCCGTCCTGTCAGGCCGCCCCCAGTATTCGAGGAACATCGCCGGGTCCGGACGGCGGATGGCGATCTCGCCCTGTTCGCCCGCGGGCAGCAGCTGCCCGTCTGGCGACAGGATCGCCACCTCGTGCCCAGGCACCGCGCGGCCCATCGAGCCCGGCTTGGGCGGCAAGACGCTAGCCGCATTGGACAGCACCAGGTTGCACTCGGTCTGGCCGTAGAACTCGTTGATGTCGCGCCCGAACGTGGCTCGGCCCCAGTCCAGCATCTCGGCGCCCAAGGCCTCGCCCCCCGACGCGACGGAGCGCAGCGCGGGCGGCTTGCTCGGCGGCACCTGGCGCATCAGCTTCAGCGCCGTGGGCGGCAAGAAGCTGTTGCGGACCTCGAGCCGGTCCATCAGCCACCAGGCATGTTCCGGGTCAAACTTCGCCATGCGATGCGCCACCAGCGGAACGCCCAGAGTCAGCGCGGGAAGCATCACGTTCATCAGGCCGCCCATCCACGCCCAGTCGGCGGGGGTCCACAGCCTGTCGCCCTTCTGTGGCAGGAACTCGTGCGGAAGCTCTACCCCCGGCAGATGGCCCAGCAGCACCCGGTGGCCGTGCAGCGCGCCCTTGGGCGGGCCGGTGGTTCCCGAAGTGTAGCAGATCAGCGCCGGATCGTCGGGGCCGGTGTCGACGGTCGGGCAGGTATCGGCTGCGCGGCCCAGCTCCTGCCAGAAGGCGTGAACCCCGCTTTCTGTTCCGTCTATCGAGAAGACCTCGACCAGGTCCGGCAGGTCGGCGCGGATCGCCTGGATCTTCCCGAGATTCGAGCGGTCCGTCACCAGCGCCTTGCAGCCACTGTCCGTCAGGCGGAACCGCAGGCCGTCCTCGCCGAAAAGCGTGAACAGCGGCACGGCGATGGCCCCAAGTTTGTAGACCGCAAGATGCGTGATCACCGTCTCGGGAGTTTGCGGCAGCAGCACGGCGATACGGTCGCCCCGTGCGATTCCGTGCCCGCGCAATACGTTGGCGAAACGGTTCGCAGCGCGGGACAGTTCGACATAGCTGTAATGCCGGACCTCGCCGTCGGGGCGCAGCAGCGTCAACGCCCGGCGATCCGGTTCGGCGCGGGCCCAGCGTTCGCAGGCAATCTCGGCGATGTTCAGACGTGCAGGGCGCGGCCAGCGAAAGGCGGCGCGCATCTCGTCCCAGGGGGCGGGGCCGGCGATGGTGCGGTCTGGGATCATCAACGCTCCTGTGTTGCGGCGCACCCTACCCCGGCCAGCGCGGCCGGTCTATCGCTTGCAGCCGGCCCGCACGGGGACTACCCTTCGCGCGAGGGAGAATACCATGACAGCCGCACCGCATCTTATCGACCCGTTCGCGCGCGCGATCACCTATCTGCGCGTGTCTGTCACCGACCGCTGCGATTTCCGCTGCGTCTACTGCATGTCGGAGAACATGACCTTCCTGCCGAAGAAGGAACTTCTGACGCTGGAGGAACTGGACCGGCTGTGCTCGCGTTTCGTGGCGCTTGGCGTGCGCAAGCTGCGGATCACCGGGGGCGAGCCGCTTGTGCGCAAGGGCATCATGACCTTTTTCGAGGCGATGTCACGGCACCTGGCCACGGGTGATCTGGAAGAACTGACGCTCACCACCAATGGCAGCCAGTTGCGCCGGTTCGCGCAGCCACTGGCCGATTGCGGGGTGAAACGGGTGAACGTGTCGCTCGACACGTTGGACGAGGACAAGTTCAAGGCCGTCACCCGCTGGGGCCGGTTCGCGCAGGTGATGGACGGGATCGACGCCGCGCAAGAGGCAGGTATCCGCGTCAAGAT
>JBFHFG010000451.1:0-3473 GCA_041583815.1 Halovulum sp. | reverse complement strand
TCTCGCGGATGATCGCCTGTCCTTCGGGGGCGGCGATGTCCACGGCGACGGATTTCTTGCCCCGGTTGGCGCAGAGGTAGTAGGCGCTTTCGCGGGTGTCGTTGCCGTCCGCGTCCTGCAGGAACGGCGGTCCCCAGCCGCGGGTGTCGTCGCCGGTGCCGGGGCGTTCGATCTTGATTACCTCGGCACCAAGGTCGGCCAAAAGCTGCGTGGCCGATGGACCGGCGAGGATGCGGGACAGGTCGAGGACGCGCAGTCCGTTCAGGGGTGCGCTCATGCGGCCACTACCGGGGTCGTATTCATTCAGTCCAGCCCTTGATCTCTGCCAGTTCGTCCCAGCCCCGCAGCAGCCATTCCGAGCGGATAGAGTGGCCGCCGTCGTGCAGGCACAACTCGATAACACCGTTCGAACAATCGCTCCAGCGTTCGCAGGACAGCGCGCCTTCGGTGCGGGGCACGGGGGCGCCGCATTCGGCCTGCGATGTCCATTGCGCGATGCTTTGCCGAACGTCGCCCTGGTGGGCCCGCTGGCCGATCGGGCGGCCCTGCATCGGCACCGTTCGATCCGCGGTGCCGTGGATGTGCAGCAGCACCGGCGGCGGCGAGGGGCAGGATTGCGGCTGTGGCTGCCAGTAGGCGCCGGCGATGGGGGCGAAACCGGCGAAGGCCTCGCCGCGGTAGCAGGCGGCTTCCCACGCCATGGTGCCGCCGATCGAGAAGCCGGTGACCAGGATCCGGTCCATCGGCAGATCGAACCGGGTTTCGATATCGGCCAGCACCTCGTCGAGGAAGGCCATCTCGTCGCGGCCGTCGCGGGGTGAACCGTGGAACGCCCAGGTCTTGTTCACGCCTTGTGGGGCGACGAAAGCGAGTCCTTGGGAAAGCGGGCCTTCGGCGATGCCGCCGGGGCGCGCGGCCGACTGCGCGGTGCTGTTGTAGCCGTGGAAGTAGAGGACGACGCCGTGCACCTCGCCCTCGGGCAGGGCGATGCGATAGGTGCCCGAGGGGGTTTCGCAGTCGGTCTCGCGTCCGCAGGCCTGAGCCTGCTGGGCGAGGGCGGCGAGAAAGAGGGCGGCGATCCAGCGCATGGGCGGCTCCTGTGCGGTCGGGACAGGCTTGCCATGCGCGGCGCTTGCAGGGAAATCACAGGCGCTTGAGGCAGGTGATCTTGCGGAGGCGCTGGCGCGCCGTGACATTCAGCTCCGGCCCCGCCTTTGGCAGGATCCGGAGCGGTGGTCTGGCTCAGCCGACGAAGGCTTTCTCGAGCACGTATTCGCCGGGGGCGGAATTGGACCCTTCGGTCAGCCCGGCCTGTTCCAGCAGCGCCTTGACGTCGGTGTTGAGGCCCATCGAGCCGCAGATCATCACCCGGTCGGTGGCCTTGTCAAAGGCCGGCAGGTCGAAATGGTCGAACAGCCTGCCACTTTCGATCCAGTCGGTGACGCGGCCGGTATTGGCGCTGTCTTCCTGCGTCGTCGTCGGCAGGTACTTCAGCTTGTCGCCGACGAACTCGCCGATCAGAGGATCGGTGGGCAGCGAGCCGACGAGCCGGGCGCCGTATTCCAGTTCCGCCGTCTGGCGACAGGTGTGGGTGATGATGACCTCGTCGAACTTCTCGTACACCTCGGGGTCGCGCATCAGCGAGGCGAAGGGCGCGATGCCGGTTCCGGTGGCGATCATGTAGAGCCGTTTGCCCGGCAGCAGCGCGTCGACGACCAGCGTGCCGACCGGCTTGGGCCGCAGGATCACCTGGTCACCGACCTGGATCTTCTGCAGTTTCGAGGTCAGCGGACCGTCGGGCACCTTGATCGAGTAGAATTCGAGCGTCTCGTCCCAGGAAGGCGAGGCGATGGAATACGCGCGCAGCAGCGGCTTGCCGTTGTCGCCGGGCAGGCCGATCATCACGAACTCGCCCGAGCGGAAGCGCAGCGACTGGGGCCGGGTCAGGCGGAAGCTGAACAGCCGGTCGGTCCAGTGCGTGACTTCGGTCACTTCCTGGGCGTCGGGCAATACGGGGGCGGCAGCCTTCGCCGCGGTCTGGACGTTCATGCGGGAAATCCTATCTTATTCGGCGGCGAAAAGCCGGGCCTGGTAGCCGTCAAAATGCGGCACGGCGAGCCATTGTTCTTCGGGGTTGCGGGCGGCCTGTTCGTCCGAGATGGCGATCTGGTCGATGCCCACGCGCAGCGCGGCGCGGAACTGGTCGACCAGCACGTGCCCCTCGGCGCGGATGGTGCCGGAATAGCCCAACTGGCGCAGCTGGCGCGCCAGCGAGAAACCGCGGCCGTCGGCGCTTTTGCCAAAGGGAACCACGATCATCGACATGGTGTCAAACCAAGGCACAAGGTCGGCGGCGTTGCTGTCAGGCTCCAGCCGCACGCCGATCGGGCGTTCGATGGGCAGGTCCTGGCCGTTCCAGAGCGAATCGAAACCGACGATCACCCCGGTTTCGGGCCAGGTTTCGGGCACGAAGCCCTGACGGGTCACGAGCTGGGTCATGATGCGATCCTCTGTATGCGGCCATCGGGTCCAAGATGGATGCCGCACTCGTCCTTTTCACTGCCGCGCCAACGCCCGGCGCGGGCGGCTTCGCCTTCGCCGACCTTGCTGGTGCAGGGCACGCAGCCGATCGACAGGTAGCCATCCTTCACTAGCGGGTGCCGGGGCAGGTCGTGCCGGTCCATGTAGGCGCCCAGGTCGGCGGGCTTCCACGCGGCCAGCGGATTCACCTTCACGCGCCCGGCGGCGTCGGTCTCGAACACCTGCATCTCGGCGCGGCGGCCGGTCTGGAACCGCTTGCGCCCCGAGATATGGGCCGAGAAACCCTTGAGAGCGTTCTCCAGCGGTTCCACCTTGCGCAGGTGGCAGCAGGCGTCGGGATTGGCCAGGTGCAGCGCGCCATAGGGGTCGCGGCGCTTCAACTCGTCACGCGTATGGCTGATGCGGCGCACGTCGGTCAGGCCGAGCGTCCTGGTCAGGTCCAGTTGGTAGTCCAGCGTCTGCGGGAACAGCATCTGCGTGTCGATCATCAGCACCGGCGTGTGCGGGTTGATCTGGCTGACCATGTGCAGCAGCACCGCAGACTCGGCGCCGAAGGACGAGACTACGGCGATCTGACCGGCATACAGGCGCAGTGCCGCGTGCAGGACATCCTCGGCCGGGGCGTCCTCGTAGCGTTCGTTTAGAACGCCGACGCCCTTGTCGGGTGCGAAACGGAAGGACGGCTCAAGCAGCATCTGCCTTTTCCTCCTCGCCGTAGAGCGCGGCCTTGAACGGCGCCATGCCCAACCGGCGGTAGGTTTCAAGGAAGGTCTCGTCGGCGGTCTCGCGGATGTCGAGATAGGCTTCGATCAGGCGCTCCACCGCCGGAACGATCTCGTCATAGGCGAAACCGTGGCCGGTGCGGGTACCGATGGTCGCGGTCTCGGTCCCGTCGCCGCCCAGCGTCAGCTGGTAGTTCTCGACACCGGCGC
>JBFHFG010000450.1:0-3499 GCA_041583815.1 Halovulum sp. | reverse complement strand
GATGCCGGTGCCGACGAAGATCGGGCGGAACCATTCCGGCTTGGTCAGGAAGTAGATCGGGTCGATCCCCAGCCAGCCCAGCATGGTGTTCACGATGCCCGCCGAGGGGGAGAAGGCCGTTATGACGATCCCCGCGATAATCACCGAACTGATGAAGTGCGGCAGATAGACGATGGTCTGCGCGGTCCGCTTGTAGGTCGCGTTCAGGATCTCGTTGAACATCAGCGCCAGAAGGATCGGCGCGGGGAAACCGAACAGCAGGCTGAACCCGCTGATCAGGATGGTGTTCTTGATCGCCCGCAGGAACTGGTCGTTGCCGAACAGCGTCTCGAAATGCTCGAACCCAACCCAGGGGCTGCCGTCGATGCCCCGGAAGATGCTGTAATCCTTGAAAGCGATCTGCAGCCCGTACATCGGCTTGTACAGGAACAGCAGGAACCAGATGATCGTCGGCGCCAACAGAACGTAGATCTGCCATTCCCGGCGGAAGTGATCCCCCAGCCAGACGGCGCGGCGCTTTGCCCGGTCGCGCAGCGCCTCGCGCGCCTCGACGACCAGCTCCTCGGTCGAGGGTCCTATGCTCTCTTGCTGGCTCATGCCGCTACCCCGACGGGGGCGCCGCCCAGCACGCGGCCGGTTTCCTTGTCGAAGACCTTCACAAGGTCGGGGGCGATGTGAATCCGGTCGACGCCGTTCAGATGATCGGTGCGGCCGCCGGTCTCGGTCTTGATGACGAAGGGCGTGCTTGCGACGCTGCTGTGCAGCAACGCTTCCGATCCCAGCGTCTCGACCAGGTCCAGTTCAACCGGCAGGGAGCTGCCGCCCGCAACCGGCTGGATCGAGGCATGTTCGGGGCGGATACCCACAATAACCGTCCGCCCGTGCGCGTCGCGCAGCGCGTCGAGCGGCGGCAGAGTGACCCGGGCATCGCCCACAACGGCCGTCGGCCCCTCGGCGCCGACCTCGACCCGCGCTTCGAACTGGTTCATCGGCGGCGACCCGATGAAGCCTGCAACGAACGTGTTGACCGGGTTGTTGAACAGGTCCATCGGCGTGCCGATCTGCTCGATCCGCCCGTCGCACATGACGACGATGCGGTCGGCCAGGGTCATCGCCTCGACCTGGTCGTGGGTCACGTAGACGCTGGTCACGCCCAGGCGTTTGTGCAGGCGCTTGATCTCGGCCCGCATCTGTGTGCGCAGCTTGGCATCGAGGTTCGACAGCGGCTCGTCGAACAGGAAAACCTCGGGGTGTCGCACGATGGCGCGGCCCATGGCGACGCGCTGGCGCTGGCCGCCCGAAAGATCGGCGGGGCGGCGATCCAGGTACTCGGTCAACCCCAGGATCTTGGCGACATCTGCAACGGATTCGGCGATCTCGGCCTTGGGCGTGCGCCGGATGCGCAGGCCGAAGGCGATGTTGTCGGCCACGTTCAGATGCGGGTACAGCGCGTAGTTCTGGAACACCATCGCCACGTCGCGATCCTTCGGGGCGACGCGGTTCATCACCCGTTCCCCGATGGTCAGCGTCCCGTCCGAGATTTCCTCCAACCCCGCGATCATGCGCAGCGTCGTGGATTTACCGCAGCCCGATGGGCCGACAAGCACCACAAACTCACGCGGCTGCACTTCAAGATCGATGGCGTGAACCACCTCGACCGCGCCGTAGCGCTTGACGATCCTGTCCAGTCTGAGACCCGACATCTTTCCTCCCCGTAAATTTGGCGCCCCGTCTCAGCGGGACCGCGGCCTGAGTCTTTCCGTATTCAGACGTTCGATGTTCTCGATCAGCCCTGGCGCGGACCAGATCGCGTCGGCTTCCTGTTCGAGCGAGCCGAGATGATCGATCAGCGCGGCCTCGGCCGCGTCCGGATCACCGCTCCGGATCGCCTCGACCATGGCGCTGTGCTGGGCCAGGATCACCGGGCCGCGCTGCAGGGTGCAGATCCGCTTCAGATGGCGCACGCGGTACAGTTCGGTCTGCGCGCGGCGGGCGGTCTCCCACACGCCGCTGATGCCGGCCAGGTCGAAGATCCCCTGGTGCAGGTGCTCGTCCAGCGCGAAGAACAGGTCGTAGTTCTTGTCCGACAGCGCACGCTCCTGCCGCTCCAGCACCCGATCAAGCGGATCAGGCATCTGTCCCGAGCGCGCGAATGTCGCCGCGCGCTTGACCGCGCCGGCCTCCAGCTGAAGCCGAAGAAAGAAGGCGTCGAAGTACTTCTCGATCCGGATCGGCGCAACAAACGTGCCGCTTTTGGGAATAATGTTTACAAGTCCAGCAAACTCCAGCCGGATCAACGCTTCGCGAACCGGGGTCTTGCTGGCGTCGAAAGCGGGCGACAGCGCGCTTTCGGAGATCTTCTGACCGGGCAGCAGGCGGACAGTGATGATCAACCGCCGAACCGACTCGAATATCTGCATGACAAGGGGTTTGTCGGCCACAAGCTTGACGTCGGCCAGCAGGTGCGCCACCGACTCCGGCTCGATCGAGGCAAGACCGGTCGTCTGGTCGACATCCACCATATCGCAGGCCCCTCCCCCTGATTCCCATTCTGATATCTTAGTTTCGCAAACTGGTATCTTAGATTCGTCTCTCGATCAAGAATTATGTTTACAAATTGTCACAACCCCGCCAACACGAGGGAATGAGAGGGGATGCCATGAAGATCGCTGAAATCCGCATTACGCCCGTCGCCGTGCCGGATGTTCCGGTGCTCAACGTGAAAGGCGTGCACCAGCCCGTCTTCCTGCGCTCGATCATCGAGGTCGTGACAGACACCGGGCTGGTCGGCCTGGGCGAAACCTATGGCGCGCGACGCACCCTGGACGGCCTGCGCGCGGCGGCCGATGCGCTGATCGGGCTGGATGTCTGGAATTTCAACGACCTGTCCCGCAGGATCCGCGAGGCACTGCCGGGTGGCGGCGGCATCAACGCCCCCACCGCGTTGGCCGACCACAAGGTGACCGACGTGGTCTACGGCGCGTTCGAGGTGCCGCTGCTGGACATCCAGGGCAAGCACCTTGGCCGGCCGGTCTCGGATCTGCTAGGCGGCGCCGTGCGCGACAGCGCCGCGTTCGCGGGCTACCTGTTCTTCAAGTTCGCCAAGCCCGCGTCCCAGGTCGGCACCGATCCCTATGGCGAGGTGATGACGCCCGACGCGCTGGTCGATCTTGCCCGGCGATTCGTCGATGAACACGGTTTTCGCTCGCTCAAGCTGAAGGGAGGTGTTTTGCCCCCGGACCAGGAACTCGAAACGATGCACATGCTGCATCGGACGTTCCCCGGCCTGCCGCTGCGGATCGATCCGATGGGCGCGTGGTGCCCGGATACCGCCGTGGGCATGGCCCGCAACCTGGACGGCGTGCTGGAGTATCTCGAAGACCCGTCGCCCGGGATGGACGGGATGGCCCGAGTCGCCGCGCACAGCCCGATGCCACTGGCGACCAACCTGGTGGTCACCGAATTCCCCCACATTTTCGAAGCGCGCGAGAAAGGCGCG
>JBFHFG010000449.1:0-3514 GCA_041583815.1 Halovulum sp. | reverse complement strand
TTCCATCAGCGCGGCAAGCTCGGTGTCGCTGCGGCGGTTCAGCAGCGCCGTCACGTCACCCTGGTCGCCAAGATCGTCCATCAGCCGTTGCCGCCAGACCGCGCCGCCCATGTAGGTCAGCGCCGCGTATTCGACGTTCGGGCAGGCGTCGATCCAGTCGCGAAGCTTGTCGCCGCCGGGTTCGGCGAAGGCGGCGCGTTGCAATGCGCCGTGCTTGACCTTGACCACGTCCCAGCCGAAGGCGTCGAAGATCTTCTCGATCCGTTCGAACAGGCCCTCGCGCACGATGCCGTCCAGCGACTGGCGATTGTAATCGATGATCCACCAGGTGTTGCGCAGGCCGTTCTTCCAGCCTTCCTGCAACACTTCATAGACGTTGCCCTCGTCCAGTTCGGCATCGCCGACCAGCGCGACCATGCGCCCCGGCGTGATGTCCGCGCCCCAGTCCTTGGCGGCAATGAAATCCTGGATCAGAGACGCCAGCGCGGTGATCCCGACCCCCAGACCGACCGAACCGGTCGAGAAATCCACGTCGTCCACGTCCTTGGTGCGGCTGGGATAGCTTTGCGCCCCGCCATAGCCGCGGAAGTTCTCAAGCTTGTCACGGGTCTGGTTGCCCATCAGGTACTGCATTGCGTGAAACACGGGCGAGGCGTGCGGCTTGACCGCAACCCGGTCCTCGGGGCGCAAAGCCGAGAAATAGAGCGCGGTCATGATCGACACCATCGAGGCAGAACTGGCCTGATGCCCGCCGATCTTGATCCCGTCCACCTTGGGCCGGATGTGGTTCGCGTTGTGGATCATCCAATGCGACAGCCACAGCAGCCGCTGCTCGATGGTCTTCAGGTGCGTCGTGCGTGCCGTCATCTGGTCCTCCCCTTCAGCCTGAATACCCTGTTCGCGGTGGTGTTCGCTGGCAAACCTGCTAGGCATTCAGGGAAATGCTGCCGGAATCCGGCGCGTAAATAACTAATACTGGCGGAAATCCTCGGCGATGGCGGACTCTCTGGACGAACTCGATCACCGCATACTGGCAGAGCTTCAGCGCGACGGTCGTCTGTCCCACCAGGACCTCAGCGACCGCGTGGGGCTGTCGCCCTCGCCCTGCGCACGCCGGATCCGCAAGCTCGAGGCGGACGGGTACATCACCGGCTACAGCGCGCGGATCGACGAGCAGAAGATGGGCTTCGGGTTCAGCGTCTTCGTCTCGGTCCGGCTGGACCGGCAGGTGGACGATCGCCTTGTCGCGTTCGAGCAGGAAATCGGGCGCTGCCCCGAGGTCGTCGATTGCTGGCTGATGACTGGTGGCTTCGACTACCTGCTGCGGGTTTCGGTGCGCGACCTGGACGAATTCGAGCGGTTCCTGACAAGTCGCCTGACACGCATCGCCGGGGTTGCGTCGCTGGAATCCTCGATCCCGATCAGGCGGGTGAAGTACCAGCCCGCTCGGCTGTACTAGCCACCCGCCACTCACGAAAACCGCGCTTCGGTCCTTGACCCGTGTCAAGGCGCGGGCGGGGCAGGGCTGCGATCTTTCCCGCTACGCGCAACCGAGGTGCGCGATGGGGACGGCCAAAACAAGCCGAACGCGGGGATGCGAATCTCCGGCCACGAAAAGGTGCGAACTGGCGCGTCCCTCTTTCTGGGGAGGGATACTGAAATGCGTGAACCCAATTTTCGCCCGGCCGCGCTGGCCCTTGCCGCGGGCCTGACCCTTGCGACCGCGCCCGCGGCGGGTGCGTTCACCGCCTGCCAGGTGACCGATACCGGCGGTATCGACGACAACAGCTTCAACCAGACCGCCTGGAAGGGCGTGAAGGATGCGATGAGCGAATTGGGGATCGAGGGCCGTTTCCTCGAATCCCAGGCCGAGACTGACTACGAGGCGAACATCAACTCGCTGCTGGGCGGGCAATGCGACATCATCATCACCGTCGGCTTCCTGTTGGGCGATGCGACCGCGACGGCGGCCAAGGCGAACCCCGAGCAGAAGTTCTCGATCGTGGATTTCGCCTATGATCCGCCGATCCCGAACGTGCTGGGCCAGGTCTATGCCACAGACGAGGCGGCGTTCCTTGCAGGGTACCTTGCGGCGGGCATGACCCGCACCGGTATCCTGGGCACATTCGGGGGCATCAACATCCCGCCGGTGACGATTTTCATGGATGGTGCGGCCAAGGGCGTGGCCTATCACAACCAGACGAAGGGTACCGACGTCCGGGTGCTGGGGTGGGACACCGAAACGCGCGAGGGCCTGTTCACGAACAACTTCGAAAGCCTGGACGATGGCCGCGCCTATGCGCAGAACCTGTATGATGAGGGCGCGGACATCGTTCTGCCCGTCGCCGGTCCGGTCGGGCTGGGCTCGGCCGCGCTGGCCGATGAACTTGGCATCGATGCGCTGAAGATCATCGGCGTTGACGCGGATCTCTACCTGACAGACCCCGAGAAGCAGCACGTCTATCTGACCTCGATCATGAAGAACATGGATTCGACCGTGTTCGACGTGATCAAGAGCGCGATCGACGGCACGTTCCAGGGCGGCGTCATCGTCGGCACGCTGGACAGCGGCGGCGTCGGGCTGGCCCCGTTCCACGCGTTCGAGAATGCCGTTCCGGCCGAACTGAAGGCCGAGCTTGATGCGATCCGGCAGGGGATCGTGTCGGGCGAGATACCGGTCAACTGAGGCCGGGTCTTACCGATGGAGGTCCGGCTGACCGGCATCACCAAGCGCTTCGGGTCGGTGGTCGCGAACGATGCCGTCGACCTGACGATCCGTGGCGGCGAGGTCCTGGGGCTTCTGGGCGAGAATGGTGCCGGGAAGTCCACGCTGATGAACGTGCTGTCGGGTTTGTACCAGGCCGACGCGGGCGAGATCCTGATCGACGGCAAGCCGGTAAGCTTTGCCGGCCCGGCAGACTCGATCGCCGCCGGGATCGGCATGGTGCACCAGCACTTCATGCTGGTGCCGGTCTTCACCGTGGCCGAGAACGTCGTGCTGGGCGTCGAACCCAGGGGACCGGCAGGCTACCTGGATATCGGCGCCGCGCGCGAGCAGGTGCGCCGGATCAATGACGCCTACGGGCTGGAGGTCGACCCGGACGCCCGGATCGAGGATTTGCCCGTCGGGCTTCAGCAGCGGGTCGAGATCATCAAGGTCCTGTTCCGGCAGGCCGAGGTTCTGATCCTGGACGAACCCACCGCCGTGTTGACCCCGCAAGAGGTCGAGGAATTCTTCGCTATCGTGAAGGGCTTGCGCGATCAGGGGAAGGCCATCGTCTTCATCACCCACAAGCTGCACGAGATCCTCGAGATAGCCGACCGGATCGACGTGCTGCGCGGCGGCCGCATCGTCGGCGGCGGCATACCGGGCGAGATGACGCCGGCCGAACTGGCCGAATTGATGGTCGGCCGTCCCGTCCGGCTGGAGGTGGAAAAGACCGCCCATGCCGCAGGTGCTCCGATCCTTCAGGTTTCGGACCTGAATGTCGTCTATGACACCGGCGAGACGGCC
>JBFHFG010000448.1:0-3535 GCA_041583815.1 Halovulum sp. | reverse complement strand
CGTCATGTCCGGTTCATCGAAAGCTATGATCCGTCTCTGCCCCCGACCGTGGGCGATCCGGACCAGTTGATCCAGGTATTCCAGAACCTGTTCAAGAACGCCGCCGAGGCGTGTCCGGCTGTGGGCGGGGTGATCCGTATCCGCACCGGCTATCAGCCCGGCGTCAAGCTGTCGTTGCCGGGGCGCAAGGCGGAAAGCCTGCCGCTGCTGGTCTCGGTGGTCGACAACGGTTCGGGTATCCCCGAGGCGCTGAGCCGTGACATCTTCGATCCATTCGTCAGCACCAAGGCAAACGGCTCGGGGCTGGGCCTGTCGCTGGTCAGCAAGGTGCTCAGCGACCACGGCGGCGTGGTCGAGGTCGACAGCCAGCCCGGACGTACAGAATTCCGCATCCGCCTGCCGTTGATGACCGGTATGGCCGATGCCCAGCAGGAGGTTGCCTGATGGAAGGCACCGTCATCGTCGCCGACGACGACCGCACGATCCGCACCGTGTTGAGCCAGGCGTTGACCCGCGCGGGCTGCCGGGTCCGGTCCACGGGCACGATCAGCACCCTTTGGCGCTGGATCGAGGAAGGCGAGGGCGATTGCGTCGTCTCGGACGTGATGATGCCCGACGGCGACGCGCTGGACCTGCTGCCCGCCATCCAGCGCAAGCGCCCCGACCTGCCGGTGATCGTGATGTCGGCGCAGAACACCATGATGACCGCGATCCGCGCGACCGAGGTGGGCGCGTACGAATACATCCCCAAGCCCTTCGACCTGCGCGAGGTCCTGAGCCAGGTGAACAAGGCGCTGAGCCGCCAGCGCCGTCCGCTGGCCAAGCCGCAGGGTGCGGGGGAAGAAACGCAGGAAGAAAAGCAACAGCAGCTTCCGCTGATCGGTCGTTCGCCCGCGATGCAGGACGTCTACCGGATCATGGCGCGTCTGATGACCACGGACCTGGGCGTCATGATCTCGGGTGAAAGTGGAACCGGCAAGGAACTGGTCGCCCGCGCGCTGCACAATTTCGGCCTGCGCAAGAACGGCACGTTCGTTGCGATCAACATGGCCTCGATTCCGTCGGACATGATCGAAGTCGAGTTGTTCGGCACTGCGCAATTGCCGGGTGTAGAGGGCGCGGGCAAGTTCGAGCAGGCCTCTGGCGGAACGCTGTTCTTGGACGAGGTTGGCGACATGCCACTGGCGGCGCAGACCCGCCTGCTACGGGTGCTTCAGGACAGCGAGTTCAGCCGGGTCGGCGGGCGTGAGACGCTGACCGCCAACGCCCGCATCATTGCCGCTACCCACCAGGACCTGCGCCAGCTGGTTAACGAAGGCCGTTTCCGCGAGGACCTGTTCTACCGCCTGAACATCGTGCCGGTCCGCCTGCCGCCGCTGCGCGACCGGCTGGAGGATATCCCTGATCTGGCCCGTGCCTTCCTGCGCAACGCCGAGTCAGAGGGCCTGCCGCGCAAGAGCATCAGCCAGGAGGCGCTGGACGAACTGCGCAAGCAGGACTGGGCCGGCAACGTGCGTGAGCTTGAGAACCTGATGAAGCGCCTGGCGGTGCTGTGTCCGGACGAGATCATCTCGGCCGGGGTAGTCCAGCAGGAAATCAAGGCCCGGCCCAGCTCGGTTTCTGCGCCACGCGGAGAGCAGGGGCAGAAGCTTAGTCAGGCGATCGAATCGCACCTGAAACGCTATTTCGACCTGCATGGTGACAACCTGCCGCCACCGGGTCTGTACGAGCGCATCATCAAGGAAGTCGAACTGCCGCTGATCGCGCTTTCGCTGGCCGCCACACGGGGCAACCAGGTGCGCACTGCCGAGCTGCTGGGGATCAACCGGAATACGCTTCGGAAAAAGATCCAGGAGCTCGACATTTCGGTGACACGCGGCAAGAAAATGATGTAGTGTCGCCACAGTCACCGTCGGAACACGGGTCTGTACCCTACGTGCAACAGAGCCAGACGCTTCGTCTTTCCTCCATGGCCCTCGATGCTTTGCGCACGCGGCGCGCGCGCACGGCACTGACGCTTGCGCTTGTCGTGCTGGGGCCGGTGCTTGCGCTGGCGACCAGCGTGGCGCTGAGTCAGGACGGTGTGATGCTGGCCGAGGTGCTGCGCCCGGTGCTGCTGCTGGATTTCATCTACGTGCTGGTGGTTCTGGGCCTTGTCGCGCAGCGCGTGGCGGCAACGATATCGGCTCGTCGACGAAAATCTGCCGGCTCGCGACTGCACATGCGGCTGATGGGGGTGTTCGCGCTGATCGCGCTGCTGCCGACCATTCTTGTCGCGGTTTTCGCAACGGTCACGCTCAATTTCGGCCTGGAGGGATGGTTCTCGGATCGCGTGCGGAACGTCGTCGGCAATTCACTTGCGGCGGCACAGGCCTACGAGGAAGAGCACCGGTCGAACCTGACCGAGGACGCCGAACTTCTGGCGCGCTTTCTTAACGATCAGAAAGAGCGGTTTCCGCTGATTTCTGCGGCGCAGTTCCGCGATCTGCTGAACCGGGGCCAGCTGCAGATGCAGCGCGAACTGCCCGAGGCCTATGTCATCGACGGCGATGGCCAGTTGCGCGCCCGTGGCGAGCGCAGCTACCTGTTCGACTATGAACAACCTACCGACGAGGAAATCCAGCGCGCCCGCACCGGCGAAACGGTAATCATCGAGGACCCGCCGAACTTCGAGTTCCGGGCGCTGGTGGCGCTTCCGGCCTTCGTCGACCGGTTCCTTTACGTGACACGCGATGTCGACGGCGAAATCCTGCAACTGCTGGACGAGACGCAGGAAACGGTGACCCTGTACCAGCAGCTGGAGCGGGACCGCGGCCGCCTGCTGTTCGAATTTGCCCTGATCTACCTTGGCTTCGCCCTGATCGTGATCCTGGCGGCGATCTGGCTGGGCCTTTGGTTCGCCGAACGGCTGTCGCGCCCGGTTGGCAAACTGGCCGAGGCGGCGCAGCGCGTCGGGGCAGGGGACTTGGACGTGCAGGTGACCGAGGATGGCGGCGACGACGAGATTTCAATGCTGGGCCGGGTCTTCAACCGGATGACCCACCAGGTCAGGGGGCAGCGCGACGCGTTGGTCGAGGCGAATGCCGAGACCGAACGCCGCCGGCGCCTGTTCGATTCGATCCTGACCAGCGTGACGGCGGGCGTGATCGGCCTGGATGCGCAGGGCCGGATCGAGACGATCAACGCCGCCGCGACCGAGATCCTCGACATCTCGGCCGTGCGTCCGGGCGAGATGACGCTGGATCAGGCGGTGCCCGAATTCCTGGCGTTGTTCCACCGGCTCGACAAGGAAATCGGCGCGGTGGCCCAGGCCGAGATCCGGATGATGCGCACGGGCGGCGAGGCGACGTTGCTGGTGCGCATGTCCACCCGCGCCGGGGCCGATGGTCAGGTCGAGGGGTACGTTGTGACATTCGACGACGTGTCCGACCTGGTGTCTGCCCAGCGCATGGCGGCATGGGGCGATGTCGCCCGACGCATCGCGCACGAGATCAAGAACCCGCTGACCCCGATCCAGCTGTCGGCCGAACGCCTG
>JBFHFG010000447.1:0-3540 GCA_041583815.1 Halovulum sp. | reverse complement strand
CTACGGCACCAACCCATACACCGGCTATGACGGCGCGGCGAAACCGTTCCTCTATTCGGGCGAGGACCCGCCCCACGGCATCCCGCCGCTCGCCCGCGTGGTCCGCGTCGGCCCCCGCGCCTGGCCGCTGTCCCGCTTCCAGGCGACACCGGTGATCGAGGAAGCCGGCCTGCGCCTGGAATGGCGCGCCGGCATGGCCTCGGCGCTCGACACCGCGCGGATCGGGCAGGGCAGGGACGTCGGCTCGATCCGCGTCTTCGATGCCGCCGGACGCCCGGTCCCGCACGAGGTCGTCTTCGCTTTCGCCTTCCACGCCTTCACCCCGGACGGCCAATGGATGCTGGACTAGGGTGCGCTTCACTTCCTTGTGCGGCGGCCGTGACGCCGGTCGGCTTGTCGCGGGGGCAATCCTCTGAACAGAGGCGGTATTGCACCAACGGTTGACTCACGCCCCGACTCCTAACGCATCTCAAAGTGTGAATGTCTAACAGTTCGCGCGTGAATCGGTCCGCCGCAAGTCGATCTGCCGGTACCCTTGGTGCGCCTGCCACGTGCAGGGGAAGCGGAGGTAAACCATGCGCAGATACATCACGCTTGCGGCAATAGCACTGGCATCGCCGGTCGCGGCGGGGGACATGGCCCACTATGGCGCCGACCCGAAACAAGCAATGGCGCAGGTGGTGTCCGCCCCGGTCGTCACATTCCCGGGGTTCGAAGATACCCAGCGCCAGATCCAGGGGGCGACTGCCACGCTCGTCAGCTATGACGGCGGGGCTGCGGTCGACGTCCAGACCGCGGAACTGCAGCCGGGCCACGGCTACACGATGTGGTTCGTGGTCATCAACGCGCCCGAGGCGTGCGCGTCGATGCCTTGCACCGCGACGGACGTGACGCAGAACCCGGATGGCGTTCTGTCAGACGTTAGCTATGGCGCCGGTGCCATCGCCGATGCAGAAGGCCGCGCGCGCTTTGTCACACACCGCACGACAGGGGCCCTCGTGGACGGCTGGTTCGGACACGGTCTTCAGAAACCTATGACTGCCGAGATCCACATCGTCATCCGCGATCACGGGTCAATGGATGGACTGTCTACGGCTCAGATCGAGGATGCGATCACCACCCATGCCGGCCAGTGCGACCCTGAGAAGCTGCCCGGTTTCGAGGGGGCGAAAATGGGGATGCCGGGAACCGTATCCTGTCAGAACGTGCAGGATGCGATCTTTATCCAGAAGGATGTCGCGCCGTCCTGAACAAGGGCCAGGGGTGCCGGAGGATACTCCGGCACCTGACACCTGCCCCTCTTGGCCGGGAGGCCGCCCGGAAGGTCCGCGCGCGCCAACTGGACAGAGGTAGACCGGCCGAAACTGCCGGATGCGGAACCGGGTTAAACGCTTTCCGGGGCGGGATGCGCACTTGCGATGAAGTCGCGCGGGGACAAATCCATCTCGATGCCCGAGATCAGCCGGGCCCGCAGCATGTCGGTCGGCGTGGGGCAGGCGGAGGGATCGAAGCTTTGAAGCTGAGCCTGCGCCGGGAGCGCCGGAAGCAGAAACGCGAGCGCGACGAAGGCGCGGAGAACTCGAAATCCCATGGGTCTATGGCTTGCCTGAAACGTCCTGTCTGAAATGTCGCAAGCTTAGGGCGGGCAAGCCATCCGGTCATCCCTTAGGATGGGCGGGAATGGCCGTTAACACTCCATATAGATTCTGTTTTCCATTAAAATCATGGGCTTAAGGGGGTTTTCACTATGAAATCCCCCCTTTTCACGGTGCAAAGTGGGCGGCGGCGCAGCCCTTACAGCCGCACCAGCGCGTGGCGTTTCTTGCCCGCCGACAGTTTCACCGTGCCCGCCAGGCGGTCGGCGTCCACCATCAGCCCGGCGTCGGTCACCGCCTCGTCGTCCAGCCGCGCGCCATTGTCCGCGATCAGCCGCTTGGCCTCTTTCCCCGAGCCTGCCAGCCCCGACTTGACCAGCAGTTGCACGATGGAAATGCCGCCCTCGGGCACGTCCCCGGCCTCCAGCGTCGTGGTCGGCAGCTCGCCCCCCACGCCGCCTTTCTCGAAGACTTCGCGCGCCGTCGCCTCGGCCGCCGCCGCCGCCTCGGCCCCGTGACACAGGGTCGTGACCTCGTTCGCCAGCCGCACCTTGGCCTCGTTGATCTCGGCGCCTTCCAGCGCACCCAGCCGCTCGCATTCCGCAACCGGAAGCTCGGTGTAAAGCTTCAGGAACTTGCCCACGTCGGCATCCAGCGTGTTGCGCCAGAACTGCCAGAATTCGTAGGGGCTCAGCATGTCGGCGTTCAGCCAGATCGCGCCACCCGCGGTCTTGCCCATCTTGGTTCCGTCCGCCATCGTCAGCAGCGGCGATGTCAGACCGTAGACATCGTTGCCCGACATCCGCCGGGTCAGGTCGATCCCGTTGACGATGTTGCCCCACTGGTCGCTGCCGCCCATTTGCAGCACGCAACCGTGCCGGCGGTTCAGCTCCATGAAGTCATAGGCCTGCAGGATCATGTAGTTGAACTCGAGGAAGGACAGCGACTGCTCGCGGTCGATACGGCTTTTGACGCTCTCGAAGCTCAACATCCGGTTCACGCTGAAATAGCGCCCGACCTCGCGCAGGAAGGTCAGATAGTTCAGGTTGTCCAGCCACACGGCATTGTCGAGCATGACGGCGTCGGTCGTCGCCTCGCCGAAGTCGACGTATTTGGCGAAAACCTGCCCGATGCCCTTGATATTCTGGGCGATCTGGTCGGTGTCCAGCAGCTTGCGCTCGTCGGCTCGGAAGCTGGGATCGCCCACCTTGGAGGTCCCGCCACCCATCAGCACGATCGGCTTGTTGCCGGTCTTTTGCAGCCAGCGCAGCATCATGATCTGGATCAGCGATCCGACATGCAGCGAGGTCGCTGTCGCGTCGAAGCCGATATACCCCGGCGCGACGCCTTCCCGCAGGCGCTCGTCCAGGCCTTGAAGGTCGGTACAGTCGGCGATGAAGCCGCGCTCCTGCATCACCTGCAGGAACTCGGATCGGGGTTTGTAGGTCATTGCGTCCGTCCGGTCGGGGTGGTTTTGTCAGGCCGCATCTATAGCGGAACGGGACGTGAAGGAAAGAGGCATGGCCGAGCAGGATGCGCCCATCTGGGCGCTGGGGCTGATGAGCGGGACCTCGATGGACGGGGTCGACGCCGCCGCTCTGCTGACCGACGGGGTCGAGGTGCTGGGCTTCGGGCCGAAGCGGTTCATCGAGTTTCCCGATGAATTGCGCGCGGACCTGGCCGCGGCGCAGGGCCTGTGGCAGGACGACCGGGACCGTTTGCCGGGGATCGAGGCGCGCCTGGGCGAGCTCTACGCCGAGGCGGTGCGCTTCTTTCCGACGACCGAGATCGTCGGCATGCACGGCCAGACCTTGGCCCACGATCCGGCCGGGTTCCGCACCCACCAGGCTGGCGACGGCGCGGCACTGGCGCGCGACGGTGGCAAGCCGGTGGTCTGGGATTTCCGCACCGCGGACGTGCTGTCGGGCGGCGAGGGCGCGCCGCT
>JBFHFG010000446.1:0-3542 GCA_041583815.1 Halovulum sp. | reverse complement strand
TCGCATGCCCTGCTTTTCATTCACCGTTCTGAACGGTCGAACTCGAACCTGGACCGGACGGGACACCCTGACGAGGTATTCGCATGGCCGTTTCGAAAAGGAACGCACGCACGCCGAAAGCCACGACCACGTCGGCCCGGCGCAAACCCATGAAGACTGCGCAGAAGGCCAGGTCCAGACCCTTGGAGGCTCCCAGCCTCAAGTTTCTCAACGCGGCGCATACTGCGGTCCGGGAACACCTGTCGGCGTCCTCGGAGCTGCAGGCGTTCCTGGAGACCACCGAACAACTGGGGCTCAGCGGCCGCAAGCGCCTTGTCGAGCAGGCGCTTGTCCTTCTCGAAAGCAATTTCGTGCATCTGCCGCTGAAACGCGCCATGCACGGCGTTGATCCGATCCAGAAACTGCGGCTGATCGAGCACCGGCTGGCATCGTCGCTCATGGGGGGCGAGTTCGTCTTTCATCGCGACATGATCGAGGTCTTCACCTCGGTGCGCGACCTGCACACGAACTACCTGCTCCCCGCCCCGTTCGCCGACAAGATCGCCTTCCTGCCGTTCGACATCGAGGAGTATTTCGACGGCACCACCCCGCGATACATCGCCTCGCACTTCGTCCAGGGGTTCAGCCACGCGCATTTCAAGCAGGGCGTCGAGATCACGACATGGAACGGCGTCCCCATCCGGCGGGCCATCGAGGTCTCCGCCGACGAGCATGCCGGCAGCAACCTGGCCGCGCGGCATGCACGCGGCGTCGACGGGCTGACGTTGCGCGCGTTGCGGCGGTCGCTGCCGCCGGACGCCATGTGGGTGATCGTCGGCTACATCGATGCCGAGGGCAAGGAGCGCGAGATGCAACAGGACTGGCTGGTCTCCCCGCTGCTGCCCGATTCCGGCGGCGTCGACGCGAACATGGCCACCCTCAACGCCGCCAGCCTGGGCCTCGATATCGACGCGGACATCAAGCAGCGCGCGCGCAAGATGCTGTTCGCGCCCAGGGTCATCGCGCAGGAACACGAGCCCAGGAAGCCGAAGAGCCGCGCCGCAGCCGCAGGCGAGGCGGTCACCACCACCCTGCCCGGCATCTTCAGTGCCCGCAGCGTGACCACGACATCCGGCGAATTCGCCTATATCCGGATCTTCACCTTCAATGTGGACGACCCGGAAGGCTTCATCGACGAGTTCATCCGCCTCGCCGGACAGTTGCCCGGCAACGGGTTGATCGTCGACGTGCGCGGCAACGGCGGTGGCCACATCTTCGCCAGCGAGGGCCTGCTGCAGGTGCTGACGCCGGGCGAGATCACGCCCGAGCCGACGCAGTTCATCAACACCCCGCTCAATACCCGGATCTGTGACCGGCACAAGACGAACCCGGTCGGGATCGATCTCGGCCCCTGGGTCGAGTCGCTCGCCGCTTCCGTGGAAACGGGCGCGATCTACTCGCGCGGCTTCCCGATCACGCCTCCGGAAATCGCTAACAGCAAGGGCCAGACATACCACGGCCCGGTCGTGCTGATCACGGACGCCCGCTGCTACAGCGCCACCGACATTTTCGCCGCCGGGTTCAAGGACCACAAGATCGGCCACATTCTCGGCGTGGACGCCAACACGGGCGCCGGCGGCGCCAATGTCTGGACACATGACCTGCTCAGCGCCCTGCTGGAATTGCCCGCACCGGCCGATCGCGCGACGCCCTACAAGACCCTGCCGAATGGCGCCGGCATGCGCGTGGCAATCCGCAGGACGCTGCGCACGGGCGACCAGTCGGGCACGCCGGTGGAGGATCTCGGCATACCGCCGGATTCACGTCACGCGCTGACCCGCGAGGATCTGCTGAATTCCAACAAGGACCTGATCGACGCCGCGGGGGCGATCCTCGCCACAATGCCGGTCAGGCGCCTGGACGCCGCAACCGGCCGGTCGGGGGCGACGCTGACCATCACGGTCTCGACGCTCGGGATCTCGCGGCTCGACACCTATGTCGACGGTCGGCCGATGAGCAGCCTGGACACCGGCAACGGCACCATGTCGTTCGATGTGTTGCTGCCCGCGGGAGCCCAGCGCGTCGAACTCAAGGGCTACGAGGGTGGCACGCTCGTCGCCGCGAGAAAGCTGGACCTGTAGGCGCGCCCGCGGCAGCCGCCGACCGGAAGACAGGCACGGGCTGCGGCCGGCGGATTTGCGCCAGCCTGCCGTTAGTTCACGCCGAACAGACTGCTGTCGAACAGCCAGTTCGCCCGCAGCGAGACCGTATGGATATCGCCGCCGACCGTGTAATTTTCCGCGGTGGGTACAAAGGTGTTGGTCGTCCCACCGTGCGTCCCGTCGAAAAGCTTCACGTACTGATAGTTCAGACCCAGCGTCAGGTTTTCCGTCAGGCGGTAGTCGAGCCCGCCACCCAGCGCGACGCCGTGGTGCCACTCGGTCGAATCGTAGACACAAATCGCCGGCGCACAGTTCGATACGTCGGTGTTCGTCACTGTCATGTTGCCGCCGGCATAGCCGGCTTCGATGTAGGGCAGCGCATTGCCGAAGGCATAGCCGAGCCGCGCGGTGGCCGTCGCCAGCAGGTCGACCTTTGTTTCCAGTTTGTCGCTTGTGGGGAAGAAGGGACTCGTTTCGCGGCTCGCCATGTTCGCGACGCTCACGCTGGCGCCCAGGCCGCCAACGACGTTGCCCCACTGATGCAGGAAACCGACCTGCGCGCCGCCCAGGACGCCGTCACCGCTTGCGGCATATCTCGTACCCGGGAACGTGGTGAAATATCCGGAACCATTATCACGCCAGGCAACGTCGCTGTGCGCGAAGCCGCCGTGAACGCCAAGATAGATCGCATTCCAGTCCCAAGCCGGCAATGCGGTGTCCACGGCCTGGTCGGCCGGCGCCGTGCCGTTGAATAGCCAGTTCGCCCGCAACGCCAGTGCATGCACCTCCGCATCAGCCTCGAAATGCTGAAATATCCCGCTGTTGCTGATGGCGCCGCTGTTGCCCTGCGAGCCGAGATTGGCATACCGGTAGTTAACGCCAAGCACGACGTTCTCGGTCAGCCTGTAGTCGACACCGCCCCCCACGGTGAACCCGTGCTGCCATTGCGACGAATCGTAGACGCACGGCCCCACGGCACAGCCAATCGTGCCCGCGGCGGTCGTATTCGTCATCGTCACCATGCCGCCGGCATAGCCACCTTGCACATAGGGAAGCAGGCTGCCGAAGGCATAGCCAAGCCGCGCCGTGACGCTGACCAGCGTGTCGACCTTCGTCTCGAACGTGTCACTCGTGGGAAAATACGGGCTCGGCTTGCTGGAGGCGCCGCTGGCACCGCCCACCGACAGCTCGAGGCCACCGACGATGTTGCCGCGCTGGCGCAGGATGCCGATCTGGCCACCGCCGGCAAACCCGCCGCTGTTCGCCGAATAGCCGGCGCCGCGGGTAAGAGTGCTCCAGGTGCCGAGATTGTCGGTCCAGCTCACCCCGCTGCCCGCCCACCCGGCGTGGGCGCCGACATAGACCGTGTTCCAGTCCCAGACAGAACGCGGGTCCATATCG
>JBFHFG010000445.1:0-3544 GCA_041583815.1 Halovulum sp. | reverse complement strand
GCCGTTGATCATCCATTGACGCAGTTGCTTGCTGTCTTCGGTTTCGGCGATGGGCGACAGCAGGCCGGCGGCGTCGAGTGCCTCGAGCGCCTCCTCGGTCGGATCATAAGGGCAGTGCGGCGAAGGGAAGCCGACGAAGGCTGCGAACGGTTGGTCTCCGCCCTGACGGCCAAGGAACGCGCAGGCCTCTTCTGCTACCCAGCGATCCACGAACAGATCCTCTGGCAGCCCGGCGATCCCGGCGCCCTTGGTCTCGGCATAGCCTTGCAACTCATGCCCGTGCTGGCGCCGCAAGCCGCGCGCCTTCAGGGCTTGTGCGTAATCGTCCTCCAGCGTGATGTGGCGCTTGTCCTCGGCAATTCGGCGTTCGGCAAAACCCTCGTCGATGTCCCAAGGGTAGAAGTGCATCTTGCCGATGGCGGCGGTGTGATACCCCGCCCGGCCCAGGATCTCGGGCCAGGACTCGATGCCCGCTTCGCGCCGGTCGGGGCGCAGCCACTTGTCGTTGTCGATAACCCCGGTTTCGAAGGCGCTGCGCCCGGTCAGCATGGCGGCGCGGGCAGGCACGCACAGCGGGAACGGAGAGATTGCCTGCTCGAACGTATCGCCATGTGCCGCCAGGCGATCGATGTTCGGCGTTTTCGGGGACTTCGCCCCATAGCAGCCAAGAAAATCCGCACGCAGTTGGTCGGGCAGAAGGATCAGGATATTGGGTCTGGTCATAGAAAGGCTCTTCTCAATAAGGTGCGCCGATGGTGAAGCCGTCCAGGCGGCTGCGCAGGATCGCTTCGGCGCCAGCGTTACCGGCTAGCGCCATCTGGTCGGCGTCCAGCTTACGCCCACCGGCCCAGGCGTGGTCCGGATCCGGCCAGGGGATCGAGTCCACCAGCAGTTTCGAATAGGGATGCTGCGGTGCGCGGATCACCTCGTCCGGAACGCCGGCCTCGACGATATGCCCGTGGTAAAGCACGATCACGTAATCCGCCGCGCGATAGGCCGTCGCAAGGTCATGGGTGATGTAGACGACCGAGATGCCGTGATCGTCCCGCAGCGCCCGGATGCTGTCGAGGATCGAGGCGCGCAGGCTTGCGTCCACCATCGACACCGGCTCGTCCGCGACCAGCAGCTTGGGCCGCAGGCTGAGCGCGCGGGCCACCATCAGCCGCTGCCGCTGCCCGCCCGAAAGCTGGTGCGCGTGGCTGCCAAAGATCGCGCGCGGCTCCAGCCCGACCTTTTGCAGCGAGTCCGCCATCCGGTCATAGGCCTCCGCCCTGGACTTCGCGATACCGAAGCGCATCAGCGGCACCAGGAAGGAATGGTCCACCGTGTAGAACGGATTGAACGAGGCATAGGGGTCCTGGAACACCGCCTGCACCTCGCGCCGGAAAGCGGCGCGGCTGGCGCGGTCCGAGGCGTTGATGTCCTTGCCCTTGTAGACCACGCGCCCCGATGTTGGCGGCGTGAAGCCCAGCATCAACCGCCCCAGCGTGGTCTTGCCGGAACCCGATTGGCCCACCACCGCGACGATCCGCGGTTTCGAGGCCGAGAACGCCATGTCCACCGGGTGCAGCGCGGTCGTGTCCTCGCGGAAGAAGCCGGCCTTGAAGACCTTGGACACGTTCTCGAAGCTCAGCAGCCGGTCGCTTTCGGGCAAGGCAGGGCCGGCCTCGCCGTGCGGGGCCGCCGCGACCGATGCATCCGGTGCAGGCATCGCCGGAACCGAGGTGATCAGCGTCTGCGTGTAGCTTTCTTTCGGCGCATTGAAGATCTCGCGCGTCGAACCGTGCTCCACGATCCGGCCCTTGCGCATGATCATCAGCCGATCGACGAACTGCGCCATCAGGCCCATGTCGTGCCCGATCAGGATCAGTGCCGAGCCAAGTTCGGTCTGCACCTTGTCAAGCGTCTCCATCACCTGGCGTTGGGTGATGACGTCCAGCGCCGAGGTCGGCTCGTCCGCGATGATCAGCTTGGGTTTCATCGCGATGGCGATGGCGATGCAGACGCGCTGCTTCATGCCGCCCGACAGCTCATGCGGGTAGCGGTCGCCGGTGTCGGCGGGTAGGCCGACCTTTTGCATCAGGTCGGCGACGAACTCCCGTGCCTCGGCCTTGCCCATGCGGACGCCGTGGTCGTACATCCCGTCGAGCACCGAATTGCGCACCCGTGCCACCGGGTTCAGCGAGTTCATCGCGCCTTGCGGGATATAGCTGACCGTGGTCAGTCGCCGTGCAATCACCTCGCGCGGGGACAGGGCCAGCAGGTCTTCGCCATCCAGCACCGCGGTGCCGGACGTCACCTTGCCGGGGCGCGGGATCATTCCCATCAGTGCCAGCGCGGTCGTTGTCTTACCCGAGCCGCTTTCGCCGACGAAGCCCAGCTTGCTGCCGGCCTCTAGATCGAAGTTCACGTCCCTGACCGCGTTGATCTGCAGGTGGTCCGTGGTGAAGGTGACACCGAGGTCGCGTACCGAGAGCAGGGGCATCACGCACCGCCTTTCATGCGCAGGCGCGGGTTGGCGAATTCATCCAGCCCCGCCGAGACAAGGTAGAAGCCGACGAACAGCACGATCAGCACCACGACGGGCGGCGCGATCCACCACCACATGCCCTGCAGGAAGGCCGAGTAGTACATCATCCAGTAGATCGTCATGCCCAGCGTCGGCTCGTTCTGCGGCCCCAAGCCCATGGCCTGAAGCCCGACGGCGGCAAGGATCGCGGCGGACACGGCCAGCACGAAGACGGCAACCAGGTAGGGCAGAAGGTTGGGGATCAGCTCGCGCCAGATGATCTCCAGATCGCCCATGCCCGACAGGCGCGCGGTGTCGACATAGCCCATGTTGCGCATCACCAGAACCTGGGAGCGCACCTGCCGCGTCGGCCTGCGCCAGGCCAGGAGCGCGATGATGAACGCCATCGAGAAGGACGACAGTTGCCCCGAAACCGAAGCGGCGATCACCACCAGGATCAGGATCGCCGGGACGGTCAGCAACACGTCCACGGTCCAGTTGATGATATTGTCGATCCAGCCCCCGAAGTAGCCGGCGACAAAGCCCAGACCGCCGCCGATGGCGGTGCCGAGCGCCGCAGCCAGCAACCCGGTGCGCATCGTCAGCCAGGTGCCGGCGATGGTCACGGCCAGAATGTCACGGCCCTGCGTGTCGGTCCCCAGCGGATGGTCCCCGCCCGGCGGCATCGACGGAAAGCCGGACAGCGGATCGGCCATGCTCACCGGCCAGACCAGCCGTCCGCCGAAGGTGAAGATGAGCAGTGCGCTGAGCAGGGCAAGGCCGATCGGAAGCGTTGGGTTGCGGCGGAAGTAGCGCAGCGTGCGGCTCAGCGCGCCTTCCTCGTGGCTGGCGGTCTGGCCAAGCGCGATGACGTGGCCGGCGTCGTCCGCCGGGGCGGTGGTGTCGATCATGGAAGTCTCCGAAGCGGCAGGGGTCATCGGCGCACCCGCGGGTCGAGCAGCGGGTAGATCAGGTCAAGAACCAGCGTCACAAGGCTGATGGTCAGGACCAGGATGATGACGATGCCGTAGATGG
>JBFHFG010000444.1:0-3554 GCA_041583815.1 Halovulum sp. | reverse complement strand
GAATTCCGCGAGGCGCTTTCGATCGCCGTGGACCGGCAGGCGCTGATCGACGCGGTGTTCGTGGGGCAGGGGGCGCCCGCGCAGCCATCGATCCTGGAAGGCGATCCGCTTTATAACGAGCGGTTGGCGAAGCAGCACACGGAATACGATCCGGACAGGGCGAACGAGATCCTGAATACGCTGGTACCGGACCGGGATGGCGACGGCTATCGTCTCGATGCCGAAGGACGGCGGCTGTCCATCATCTTTGAGATCGACCAGGTGCGCACGACGTTCCTCGACATGTTCGAACTGGCGATCCCCATGTTCCAGGAAGTCGGGATCGACGCGCAGATCCGCACCATGGACCGCTCGCTCTGGGAAACGCGGGTGCGCAACGGTCGCGACTATGATGGCACCGCGCACCAGTTCGGCGCCAACGCCGGGATCGCCGCGATGCTGGATGCCCGTTACTTCGTGCCATTCAACTCCAACGCCATGTATGCGCCTGGCTGGGCGCTGTACTTCAACGACCCGGAAAACCCCGACGCGGTCGAGCCGCCCGCCGAAGTGAAGGCGCAGCAGGACCTCTATAAGCAGCTTCTGGCGACCGGCGATCCGGCGAAGCAGAACGAGATCATGGCAAATATCCTCGAAAACGCGGCCGACCAGTTCCTTGTGTTCGGGGTAAGCCTGCCGCCCGATGGCTATGGCGTGGTGAAGAACGACATGGTCAACACCATGGACGTCATGCCGAACTCCTACGGCTGGCCGACGCCCGCGCCCTCGCGGCCCGAGCAGTTCTTCAAGGCGTGATCGACCGGGCGCCGGTCTCTCCCCCGGCGCCCATCTGACCGGCCTGTCCTGGCGGGCCGGTCCCTTTCCCTGACTGCGGAGCATTCCCATGCTGGACCTGCGGGCCGAGACGACGCGCCCCTTGCGCACCGAAGACTGGTATAAAAGCGCGACGCGCTGGACCCAGCTGACCCTCGCCGAGGATGACCCGGGCCGGTTCGATCCCGATTTCTGGATCGATGTCTTCCGGCGCACCCGTTCAAACGCAACCTGCCTGAGCGCGGGTGGCTACGTGGCCTACTACCCCAGCAAGGTGCCCTATCATCATGTCAGCCGGTTCATCGGCGACGAGGACCCTTTTGGTGCGCTTGTCGATGGGGCGCGGGACCTTGGAATGCACGTGATGGCGCGGGTGGATCCGCATGCGATCCATGACGACGCCGCGCGGGCGCACCCCGAATGGGTGGCGGTTGACGCCACCGGCAACCCGCGCCGGCACTGGGCCTTTCCCGACGTCTGGGTGACGTGCGCCTATGGCAGCTACAACGCCGAATATATGCCCCAGATCGTCGAGGAAGTGACGCGCGAGTACGATATCGACGCGGTGTTCGCGAACCGGTGGCAGGGGCACGGCGTCTGCTATTGCGAAAGCTGCCGTAAGGAGTTCCGCGACAGCACGGGGCAGGATCTGCCGGTTGTTGCCGATGCCTCCGACCCGGTCTGGCGGGCGTGGACGGCCTGGCGGCGGGATGTGCTGACCCGGATGGTCATCGACTGGGACAAGCGGGTGAAGGCGATCCGGCCGCATGCCAGCTTCATTCCCAACATGGGCGGCGCATCGCTGATGGAATTCGATCTGAAGCTGATCGAGAAGCACTGTCCGTTCCTGGTGGTGGATGACCAGGGCCGCCGCGGCGTGGTGCCGGTTTGGGCCGCCGGGCGCAACGGCAAGCGGATGCGCGCGACGTTCCGCGACCGGCCGGTGGTGCTGATCACCTCGATCGGTCCGGAAGAAGAGCATCGCTGGAAGGACAGCGTCACCACCGGTGCCGAGATCGAGGCCTGGATCACCAATGGCGCTGTCCACGGGATGCTGCCGTGGTTCACCAAGTTCAACGGCTGCGTGCCCGACACGCGCTGGGTGCAGCCGGTCGCTGACGCTTTCGCCCTGCACGCCCGGCTGGAGCCAGTCCTGGGAACCATGACTCCGGTTGCCGAAATCGCGCTGCTGGACCCGGCCACCACGCTGCGCCACTGGGCGCCCGAGGACCGCGCCGTGCCCGAGGCCGAGGCGATGGGGGCCTACCATGCGCTGATCGAAGCGCGGCTGCCTTTCGAGATGATTTCGGACCAGGCGCTGACCGCCGAGGCGCTGGATGCATTCCGCGTCGTGTTGATACCCGGTGCGGCCTGCCTGTCGGATACGCAATGCGCGGCACTGACAGACTATGTCCAGCGCGGCGGCAGCGTCGTTGCCCTTGGCGAGGTCGCCACGGCGGACGCGGACGGCAATCCGCGCGACGGCTCGCGGCTGGCGGAACTGTTCGGCGCCGCGACCATCACCCCGCCGCGGGGACCCGTAAAAAACACCTATGCCGCGTTGGTCGAGGACCACCCGTTGACCGCAGGCTTCGATGGCGCGGGCCGGATCATCGGTGGCACGCGGTTGATTGGTGTTGAAGCCGCGCCCGAGACCGTGGTGCCACTGCGGTTCATCCCCGATTTCCCGGACCTGCCGATGGAGGAGGTCTATCCGCGTGAGGCACCGCGCGACCCGGCCGTCCTGTTGCACAAGGTGGGACAGGGGCGTACCGCATGGTTCCCTTGGAACCTTGGCGGCATCTTCTGGGAAGTGCTGGCCGCAGACCACCAGCGGCTGATCGAGAATGCCGTCCGCTGGGCACTGGATCGCACCCCGGCGGTGTCCGTTGATGGGCCGGGCGTGCTGGATGTCTCTGTCCGTGAAGGCGCCGATGCGACGGCGGTGCTTTTGTTCAACCTGACCAACCCGATGATGATGAAAGGCCCGCTGCGCGAGGTGCTGCCGGTGGGCGCCCAGACCGTAAGCGCCGCGCTACCAGATGGGCGTAGCGGCGCACGTGCGCGGCTGCTGGTTTCGGGGCAGGAGGTTCCGGTCACGGTTGCAGATGGCCGCGCCAGCCTGACCGTCCCGGGTATCTCGGTAGTAGAAGCGGTGGAGCTGGTCTGGACATGACAGGCAACACGGGGAGGCGACCGTTATGCTAGGCTACATCATCAAGCGGCTGTTGCTGATGGTGCCGACGATGTTCGGTATCTCGGTGATCAGCTTCATGATCATCCAGTTGCCGCCGGGGGATTACCTGACCTCGGTGCTGGCCTCGATGCGGGACAGCGGTCAGGTGGTCGACGAGGCGCAGGTGGCGCGGATGCGCGAGGTCTACGGGCTCGATGACCCGATCCACGTGCAGTACCTGAAATGGATCGGCGGTATCATCCTGCGCGGCGATTTCGGCTACTCGTTCGAATGGGGTCGGCCGGTTTCGGAACTGATCTGGCAACGCATGGGGGCAACGCTGAGCGTGTCCGTCGCGGCACTGCTGTTCGTCTGGGCAGTCTCGCTGCCGATCGGGATCTATTCCGCCGTGCGCCGCCATTCGATCGGCGACCATGTCTTCACGCTGCTGGGGTTCCTGGGACTCGCGATCCCCAACTTCATCCTGGCACTGACGCTGATGTACGTCAGCTACAAGCATTTCGGCCAAAGTGTCGGCGGTCTGTTCAGCCCCGAATACGCCGAG
>JBFHFG010000443.1:0-3555 GCA_041583815.1 Halovulum sp. | reverse complement strand
CGGTGCATGAACGGATCGAGATGATCGAATTCAGAAACGTCAGTAAATCCTTCTGGACGGGCAAGACCCGCAAGGTGATTTTGGACCAGGCCTCATTCCGCGTGGACCTGGGGCGCAGCCTGGGAATCCTGGCGCCGAACGGCACCGGCAAGACCACGATCATCAACATGATGGCGGGACTGGAAAAGCCGGACGAGGGCCGGATCGTGAGGACGTCGAAGATCTCGTTTCCGCTGGGTGTTGTGAGCGGCATCAACAAGGGCCAGTCCGCCAAGGAAAACTGTCGCTACATCGCCCGGCTGTACGGGCTGGAGCCCGACCATGTCGAAGCGTTCTGCCGCTATCTGTGCGGCATCAAGGAATATTTCGACATGCCGGTGGCGACCTACAGCCAGGGCATGCGGTCGCGGTTCATGTTCGCGCTGATGCTGAGCCTGGAGTTCGACATCTATCTGATCGACGAGGGCATGCCCTCGACCATGGATGCCGAGTTCAACCGCAAGGCGGGCGAGATCCTGCACGACCGGCTGACCAGCTCGACCGTGGTCATCGTGTCGCATTCATCCCGGATCCTGGAGCGGTACTGCACGTCGGCGGCTGTCTTGCGCGACGGCCGGCTGCACATGTTCGATACCCTGGCCGAGGCAAAGACGATGTACAATTATGCCAACTGATGCGGCCCCTACCCCGTGCCGCCTGAACCATACGGAGCGCCCGCATGGCCGATGACGGAACCCCGAGCAGCGAGTCGAAGGTCCGACCGCGCGACCGGGTCAAGAAGGAAGAGGCACGCGGCAAGCTGGAGCCGACGCCCGGCGACCTGAGCGCGCCGGTCCCCGAGTATGGCAAGGGCAAGGGCAAGCTGGACCTGGACGAGCCGGACTCGCTGCCACCCTATGTCGACCCGCACGGTCGCACGATCATGCCCCGGCACAAGCGCCTGGCGCTACGCACCGCGCGGGGGATGGACCTGCAGCCGCGGAACCACAATCACGCGATGCACATGCTGGCCGCGCGCGGCATCGATTTCCTCGAGGACGAAGACACCATGCTGAGCCTTGCCGACAAGGCTGCCCGCGGGGATGACGACCGTTCATTGATGGTTCTTCAGGACCCGGCGAAAGAGAACATCCTGGCGACCACGGACGACGAGGACGACGAAGACCGCATGGTGCCCGCCACCGCCAGGGCCACCGTCACCGACGCCCAGTTCGAGCGCGAGACGGCCGTGGCACGGATCCAGCGCGAACTGGTCCGCCGCCGCCGCCGCCGCCTGTTCGCGATGCTGCTGCGGCTGGCGGTGTTCGTGTTCATCCCGACCGCCGTCGTCGGCTATTACTATTTCAACATCGCCACCCCGATGTACGAGACCGAGTCCGAGTTCGTGATCCAGACATCGGACAACCCCGCCTCGGGCGGCGGATTTGGCGGTTTGCTGGCCGGAACCAGTTTCGCCACAGCGCAGGACAGTATCGTGGTGCAGGGCTTTCTCGGCTCGCGCGAGGCGTTCCTGAGGCTGGACAAGGAACACGGCTATATCCAGCATTTCCAGGACCCCGGCATAGACGACCTTCAGCGCCTGCCCGAGGACGCCAGCCTGGACGAGGCCTATGCCTATTTCCAGGACAAGGTGACGATCGGGTACGACCCGACCGAAGGCATCATCCGCATGGGTGTCGTCGCCGCCACGCCCGAAGCCTCGCAGATGTTCTCCGAGGCCCTGGTCGGCTATGCCGAAGAGCGGGTCGACGGCCTGACGCAGGAAGCCCGCGGCGACCAGTTGCAGACCGCCACCGAGAACTATCTGGAAGCCGAGGCTAAGATGCTGGAGGCGGAACAGCGCGTTCTGGACCTTCAGCAGCAGCGCGGCGTTCTGAGCGCCGACGTGGAATTGCAGTCGCAGATGACGATCATCAACTCGCTGGAACTGGAGCTTGAGAACAAGCGACTGGAACTGGCCGAACTGCAGGACAACTCCCGCCCGAACCAGAGCCGCGTCGAGGTCCAGCAACGGGAGATCGCCCGGCTTGAAAGCCGGATCAACGAGTTGCGCGGCGACCTGACCCAGAACAACAACCAGTCGGTTTCGCTGGCCCGGATCAGCGGCGAATTGCGCATCGCCGAGACGGAGCTGGCAACCCGGCACACCATCCTGCAGCAGGCCATCGCCTCGATGGAGACGGCCCGCCTGGAAGCGTCGCGGCAGGTGCGTTACCTGTCGATGGGCGTGGCGCCTGTCGCGCCGGTCGAACCCACCTACCCCCGCAAGATCGAGGGTACGATCCTGGCATTCGTGCTGTTCGCGGGCATCTACATCCTGTGCTCGCTGACCGTTTCCATCCTGAGAGAACAGGTAAGCGTATGACGTCTTCCGCCCAGACCACCGTCGACATCCCCAATTCGAATGTCGTCTTCGGCAACGATTCCCCGCTGACGGTCATCGCCGGTCCCTGCCAGCTGGAAAGCCTGGATCACGCGCTGATGATCGCGCGCCGCATGGCCGGGGCCTGCGCCGAGTCAGGCGCTGGTTTCGTCTTCAAGGCCAGCTATGACAAGGCCAACCGCACCTCGCTCAAGGGCAAGCGCGGCCTGGGTATGGAGAAGGGGCTGGAGATCCTGGCCGAGGTGCGCGCCCAAGTCGGCTGCCCGGTGCTGACAGATGTGCACGCGCCCGAACACTGCGCGGTTGCGGCACAATCCGCCGACATCCTGCAGATCCCGGCATTCCTGTGCCGTCAGACCGACCTGTTGCTGGCCGCCGGCGAGACCGGTGCCGCAATCAACATCAAGAAGGGTCAGTTCCTGGCCCCTTGGGACATGGACCACGTTGCCGACAAGGTCGCCTCGACCGGCAACAAGCGGATCATCCTGACCGAGCGCGGCTCCAGCTTCGGCTACAACGCCCTGGTGGCGGACATGCGCGGCCTGCCCCGCATGGCGCAGACTGGCTGGCCGGTGGTGATGGACGCGACCCATTCGGTGCAACAGCCGGGCGGACAGGGCGGTGCTTCGGGCGGGCAGCGCGAGTTTGCCCCGGTGATGGCCCGCGCCGCGGTTGCCGTGGGCGTGGCTGCGGTCTTCATGGAGACCCACCAGGACCCCGACAACGCGCCCTGCGACGGTCCGAACATGATCTTTCTGGACCAGATGCCGGCGCTGATCGACACGCTGATGCGCTTCGATGCGCTGGCCAAGGCCAACCCGATTGAAATCTGACATTTGTAACTGAGGACAAGTTTGCATGACGCGCCCACTCTACGAGGTGACGCCCAATACCTGGGATTTCCTGAAGCTGCCGATGATCACGCCCACCGGCTTTCGCGAGTACGATGCGCGGTGGAAGTACCCCGATGAGATCAACCTGCCCGGCGTGACCGCGCTGGGCCTTGGCCTCGGCACCCAGATGCGCCGGCGCGGCATCAAGCCCGAGATCGCCGTCGGCAACGATTACCGCGACTATTCGCTGGCGATCAAGAACGCGCTGATGCTGGGGCTGATGCAGGCGGGCATCCATGTCAAGGATATCGGACCGGCGCTGTCGCCGATGGCCTATTT
>JBFHFG010000442.1:0-3557 GCA_041583815.1 Halovulum sp. | reverse complement strand
GGGGCCGGCCTTGTCGTACCGTGACTGAAACCACGCTTTCTCGAAATCGATGCTGTCCGTGTGCACGATCGGCGCGATGGCGTCGAAAAAGGCCAGCGAATCCTCTCCCGTCTCGGCCCGGATCGATTGCGCCAGCGCGTCCGAGGTCAGCGGGCCGGTCGCGATGATGACGCTGTCCCAGTCCTCGGGCGGCAGCCCGGGCACCTCGCGCCGGTCGATGGTGACCAGCGGATGCGCCTCGAGCGCGGCGGTCACGCCTTGGCTGAAGCCGTGGCGATCCACGGCCAGCGCACCGCCCGCGGGAAGCTGGTGCCTGTCGCCCATCTGCATGATCAGCCCGTTGGCTGCGCGCATTTCCCAGTGCAGCAGGCCGACGGCGTTCTGCTCGTCGTCATCCGAGCGGAACGAGTTCGAGCACACCATCTCGGCCAGTTCGCCGGTCTGGTGCGCGAAGGTGCCGCGCTCGGGGCGCATTTCGTGCAGGATGACGGGGACGCCGGCCTGGGCGGCCTGCCAGGCCGCTTCGGACCCGGCCATGCCGCCGCCGATGATATGGATGGGGGCTGGTGTGCTCATGCGCGGGATTTAAGGACAGTGCGCGCAAAAGGAAAGGGGGCCGCGCGGCCCCCCGTGGATCAATCTGCCTCCGCGCTCAGACGGTGGCGGGGACGGCAGCCTTGCCGCGATTGTCCAGCGACAGCGCGCCGCCGCCCAGGGCGACCAGCATCAGGAAGCCGCCGGCGATGCTGAGGTTCTTGTTGAACATGATCACCTGCGTCATCTGCGCCATGCCCTCCATCCCCTGCGACGGCACGAGGTGGAACAGCACACCCGCCACGACCGAGAACCCGGCCAGCAGGAAGGCGGTGATGCGGGTCTGGAAACCGACAAGGATGAACAACCCGCCAACCAGTTCCAACGCGATCGTCGGCCAGACCAGGAAACCGGGCAGGCCGCCGGACTGGATGTAGGCGGCGGTGCCCGCCGGATCGGCCAGCTTGCCCAGGCCAGAGACGATGAAGATGAAGGAAAGCAGAAGCCGGCCCAAGGGTGCGGCGTATTTGACAGCGTCGGTCATGTTTCTATCCCGTTTGCGACCCCGCCTCATACCGGGGTTTGTTGCGATACCGGGATAGATACAGCGCCGCCCGATCTAAACAATTCGCTAAATTGCGCACAAATTGTCCACGATCGGGCGACGGTCCAATGTTACTCCTCGGGCGTTGCCGCGCCCTCGGCCGGGCCCGCGTCGCCCTCGCCATTCTCGCCGTTGCCGTTCTCGGCGATCCACGCGACCGAAACGACTTCCTCGCCGGTCGAGGTGTTGAACACCTTGACGCCACCGGCCCCGCGCGAGCGGAACGAGATGTCGGCGACCGGGCAGCGGATCGATTGGCCCTTGTTGGTTACCAGCATGATCTGGTCGCCCGGATCGACCGGGAACGACGCGACCAGTGGCCCGCCACGCATGCCCTTGTCGATGGCCTGCACGCCCTGGCCGCCACGCCCACGCACCGGGTAGTCGTGGCTGGAGCTGAGCTTGCCCAGCCCGCGCTTGGTGATGGTAAGGATCAGGTCTTCGGCAGCCGACATCTCGACATAGCGTTCCTGGCTCAGCGCCACGTCGGCCACGGGTTCGTCATCGGCATCCGCGCCCTCGTCATCAGCCCCGGCAACCGCGCGGCGCATCTTCAGATAGGCGGCACGTTCTTCCGAACTGGCCTCGAAATGCCGGATCACGGCCATCGAGACGACCTCGTCGCCCTCGGCCAGGCGGATGCCCCGGACCCCGGTCGAATCGCGGCCCTTGAACACGCGCACGGCGGTGGTCGGGAACCGGATCGCCTTGCCCAGCGATGTCACAAGCATCACGTCGTCGGTTTCCGACGCGATGCGCGCGTTCACAAGGCTGACACCCTCGGGTAGTTTCATCGCGATCTTGCCGTTCGACTTCACGTTGGTGAAATCGCTCAGCGCGTTGCGGCGCACGTCGCCCGCGCTGGTGGCAAAGACGATCTGCAGGTCGTTCCACTCGTCCTCGTCCCGGTCGACCGGCATGATCGCCGCGATCGAGGTGCCCTGCGGAATCGGCAGGATGTTGACGATGGCCTTGCCGCGCGCGTTGCGGCCGCCCTGGGGCAGGCGCCAGGTCTTCAGCTTGTAGACCATGCCGTCGGTGGTGAAGAACAGCAGCGGAGTGTGGGTATTGGCGACGAACAGCGTGGTGACGACGTCTTCGTCCTTCATCGCCATGCCGGCCAGGCCCTTGCCGCCGCGGCGCTGCTCCCGGTACTCGGTCAGCGCGGTGCGCTTGATGTAGCCCGACATGGTCACGGTCACGACCATGTCCTCGGGCTCGATCAGGTCCTCGTCGTCGAAATCGGCGGCATAGTCGACGATCTCGGTGCGGCGGGGCACGGCGAACAGCTCGCGCACTTCGCGCAGCTCGTCGCTGATGATGCCCATGATCCGCTCGCGCGAGCGCAGGATGTCCAGGTACTCGGTGATCTTACCGGCCAATTCTTCCAGCTCGTCCGTGACTTCCTTGACGCCCAGTTGGGTCAGGCGCTGCAACCGCAGTTCCAAAATGGCGCGCGCCTGAGTTTCCGACAGGGTGAAGGTGCCGTCCTCGTTGATCGTGTGGCTGGGGTCGTCCACCAGCCGGATGTAGGGCGCGATATCCGCCGCGGGCCAGCGCCGCGTCATCAGTTTCTCGCGCGCTTCGGCGGCATCGGCCGAGGCGCGGATCGTCGCAACAACCTCGTCCACGTTTGTAACCGCGACGGCCAGGCCGCACAGCACGTGCGCCCGCTCGCGCGCCTTGCGCAGGTCATGGGCGGTGCGCCGGGCGACAACTTCCTCGCGGAAGGACACGAAGGCGGTCAGGAAGCCGCGCAGCGTCAGCTGCTCGGGCTTGCCGCCGTTCAGTGCCAGCATGTTGCACGCGAACGAGGTCTGCAGCGGCGTGAACCGGTACAGCTGGTTCAGCACCACCTCGGCGGTCGCGTCGCGCTTCAGTTCGACCACGACACGGACGCCGAACCGGTCGGATTCGTCCTGCACGTGGGCGATGCCCTCGATCTTCTTGTCGCGGGCCAGTTCCGCGATCTTTTCGATCATCGTCGCCTTGTTCACCTGGTAGGGGATCTCGGTGATGACGATCGCGTAGCGGTCCTTGCGGATTTCCTCGATGGTCGAACGCGCCCGGAGCAGGACCGAGCCGCGGCCTTCCAGATAGGCCTTCTTCGCACCCGACCGGCCCAGCATGATGCCCCCGGTGGGGAAGTTGGGGCCGGGGATATACTCCATCAACTGTTCCGAGGTCAGGTCCGGCGTCTCGATCAGCGCCAGCGTCGCATCGACGACCTCGCCCAGGTTGTGGGGCGGGATGTTGGTGGCCATGCCGACGGCGATGCCGCCCGCGCCGTTGACCAGCATGTTCGGGAACCGCGCCGGCAGCACGGTCGGTTCCTGCTGCTTGCCGTCGTAGTTGTCCTGGAAATCGACGGTTTCCTTGTCGATATCCGCCAGCAGGTAGTTCGCCGGCTTGTCCATGC
>JBFHFG010000441.1:0-3565 GCA_041583815.1 Halovulum sp. | reverse complement strand
TCGGCTTCGGCATGGCCGGCTGGGTCTTGCGAAAGCTGGACGTGCCGATGGTTCCGATCATCCTCGGCATCCTTCTCGGCAACGAGATGGAGGTGAACATGCGCCGGGCGATGACGATCTCGGACGGTGAATGGTCGATCTTCGTCGGCAGTCCATTGGCGATAATCCTCTGGCTTATCGCGATCACCGGCTTCCTGCTGCCGATCTTCCTGGGCCGTCGGATGAAACGGAAGATCGAGGCAAGCCGCCCGCCTGAAGAGGTCGCCGAGGGCGACTGAGACACCCCTGCCTTCCGCCCCGCTACAGGGGCGGTGATTACCGCAGCAACAGCCAGCGGGCCGGTCCCGCTTTGCCTGAAGAATGGAGACACAGATGCGCATCATGACCCTGCCTTGCGACGGGATCGGCCCCGAGATCATGGCCGAAACCCTGAAGGTCGTCGGCGTGGCCAACCAGAAGTTCGACCTGGGCATCACATTCGAGGAAGCCGAAAGCGGGTTCCCCTCGTTGAAGAAATACGGAACCACGCTGCGCGAGGAAGTCCTGGACCGCGCCCGGACCGAGTTCGACGGGGTGATCCTTGGTACCCAGTCCCACATGGACTACCCGCCGGTGGCCGAAGGCGGGCGGAACGTGTCCGCCGGGTTTCGGATCGGGCTTGATCTCTATGCCAACGTGCGCCCCGCGCGCTCGCGTGACTTCATCCCCAACAAGGCCCCGGGCATGGACCTCGTGATCATGCGCGAGGCGACCGAGGGCTTCTATCCCGACCGCAACATGTACCGGGGCGTGGGCGAGATGATGCCCGATCCGGACATGGCCCTGTCGGTGCGCAAGATCACGCGTGCCGGGTCGATGCGGATCTGCCGCGAGGCGTGCAAGCTTGCCATGCAGCGCAACAAGCGGGTCGTGGCGATCCACAAGGCCAACTCGTTCCTGATGACGGACGGGCTGTTCCTGGAATGCTTCCGCGAAGTGGCAAAGGAGTTCCCCGAGGTCGAGGCCGACGACAAGATCGTTGATGCCTTCGCCGCGCTGCTGGTGCGCCAGCCCGAGGCCTATGACGTGGTCGTCGCCACCAACTTCTACGGCGATATCCTGTCGGATCTGGCGTCGGAACTGTCGGGCTCTCTGGGACTTGCCGGGTCGATTAACGCCAATGCCGAAACCGGCCTTTGCTGCGCTCAGGCCCAGCACGGGTCGGCGCCGGATATCCAGGGCAAGAACGTCGCGAACCCGACGTCGCTGATCCTTTCGGCGGCCATGATGCTCAGCTGGCTGGGCGAACAGCGGGGCGTCGCCAAGCTGATGGACGCGGGGGCGGCGATCGCGCAGGCCGTCGATACCGTGCTGGACGATCCGGCCAAGCGGACCCGCGATCTGGGCGGCAGTGTCGACACCGACCGGTTCGGCGATCACGTGGCCGAGGCGCTGAAGGGCTGAGCCATGAATGACCGTCCGCGCATTGTCCTGATCCACGCCACGCGCGTGGCAATGGCCCCGGTCGACAGCGCTTTCGCTGCCCGTTGGCCTGAGGCTGAGACCCTGTCCCTGCTGGACGAGGGGCTATCCGTCGATCTTGCCACCGCACGGGCCACCCGTGCAGAGCTGGACGGGCGGATCAACGCGCTGGCGGATCACGCGATGGGGATGGCGCCCGACGCCATCCTGTACACCTGTTCGGCCTTCGGAACCGGGATAGAACGGGCGGCTGCCCGGCTGGATATCCCGGTGCTGAAGCCGAACGAGGCGATGTTTGAATCCGCGATTGCCCAGGGCGGCCGGATCACGATGCTCTATACTTTCGCGCCGGCGGTCGAGGGCATGGAGCGGGAGTTTCACGAGACCGCCAAAGTGGCGGGAAGCCACGCAACCCTTCGTTCAGTCGCGGTGCCCGGCGCGCTCGAGGCGCTCAGGGCGGGTGATCCGGGACGGCACGACGAGCTGATCGCCGCCGCCGCCGGCGCGTTGCCCGAAGGGGAGGCCGATGCGGTGATGCTGGCACATTTCTCGATGGCACGTGCGGCCGATGCCGCGCGACGGATGACCCGACTGCCGGTCCTTACCAGCCCCGAGGCGGCGATAGGCAAGCTGAAAGCCGCGCTGGGGGTGGCGCCGCAGGACGGTGCGTCATGCTGATCGGTGTCATCGCGGATGATTTTACCGGCGGCAGCGATATCGCCAATACGCTTGCGAAGGGGACGGCGCCGGACGGCGGCCTGCACACCGCCCAGTTCGCGGGCGTACCGTCGGTCGATGCCGACCCGACGATCGAGGCGGGCGTCGTCTCGCTCAAGACCCGGTCTGTTCCGGCGGCCGAGGCGGTTGCTGCATCGCTGGCCGCGCTCGCCTGGCTGCGCGCGCAGGGGTGCACGCAGATCGTGTTCAAATACTGCTCCACATTCGATTCGACGGACGCGGGCAACATCGGCCCGGTGGCCGAGGCGCTGGCGCAGGCGCTCGAGGCAGAGGGCGTGGTGGTCTGCCCGGCATTTCCGGGGGCAGGACGCACGGTCTACCAGGGGCATCTGTTCGTCCACGACCGGTTGCTGAGCGAATCCGGCATGCAGGATCACCCGCTGACGCCGATGACGGACCCCGACATCCGCCGGGTGCTGTCCCGACAGACCACCGAACCGGTCGCGCTATTGCCTCATGCGGTTCTGTCCGAGGGCAGCGATGCCGTCCGCGCCGCATTCGCGGACCTGGCCGATGAGGCGACCTTCGTCGTCGCCGACGCCATATCGGATGACGACCTGCTGACGCTTGGGGCCGCGCTTCGCGATGCGGCGCTTGTGACCGGTGGGTCGGGTATCGCGCTTGGCTTGCCGCGCAACTTCATCCGCTCCGGTCGCGCCACGGGTGGACGCGCCCCGTTTCAGGCGTCCAGCGGCCCCGGCGCGATCCTTGCCGGATCCTGTTCCGGCGCGACCCGCGGTCAGATCGACCACCACGCTACTCGGCACCCGACCATGCCCCTGGATGTCGCCGCCATCATGGAGCGTCGGATCGGGGCAGAGGACCTGGTGGAGTTCATCGCCGCCCATTCGCAGGGCGCGCCGCTGGTCTATTCCTCGGGCACACCGCACGAGGTGAACGCGCTTCAGCACCGCTTTGGGCGCGAGAAGATCTCGGCAAGGCTGGACGGGCTGTTCGCGGATACCGCCCGGCAGCTTGTGGCACGCGGATACCGCAAGATCGTCGTGGCGGGCGGCGAAACCTCGGGAGCCGTCGCGCAGGCGATGACCGATGCCTTGGGCGTGGACGCCATGCACATCGGACCCGAGGTCGATCCGGGTGTTCCGATCCTGACACTGGGAAGTGGGAAGGAACGGGTGCTCACCGCGCTGAAGTCGGGGAACTTCGGCGCCCCGGATTTCTTCGCTAAGGCGCTGCGCTTGATGGGGCAGGGGGAATGAAGGCCGGGGAAACTCCCCTCCGCATTATCTTGAGCGACGCACCGCAGGCCAGACCCTCGGGCGTGCTTGGCGGGGACCCTACTGCAACCCACCGCGCAACCTAGGCGGAATGAACGACCAGATGCCGAAACAAGGACTGCCGTTCG
>JBFHFG010000440.1:0-3574 GCA_041583815.1 Halovulum sp. | reverse complement strand
CCCCCCCACCGCCGGATTGATTGAACGAAAGGAGCCGCCCATGACCGCCCCCGGCGAAAACCTCAAGATCGATGGCAGCCGCCTCTGGGACTCGCTGATGGAAATGGCCAAGATCGGCCCCGGCGTCGCGGGCGGCAACAACCGTCAGACCGTCACCGACGAGGACGCCGAAGGCCGCAAGCTGTTCCAGACATGGTGCGAGGATGCCGGCTGCACCATGGGCGTCGACCAGATGGGCACCATGTTCGCCCGCCGCGAGGGCACCGACCCCGACGCGCTTCCGGTCTATGTCGGCTCCCACCTCGATACCCAGCCCACGGGCGGCAAGTACGATGGCGTGTTGGGCGTTCTGGGCGGGCTCGAGATCATTCGCTCGCTCAACGACCTCGGCATCAAGACGAAACATCCCATCGTCGTCACCAACTGGACCAACGAGGAGGGCACCCGTTTCGCCCCCGCCATGCTGGCTTCGGGCGTGTTCGCCGGGATCCACGAACTTGACTGGGCCTACGGGCGCGAGGATGCCGAGGGCAAGAAATTCGGCGACGAACTGGCCCGCATCGGCTGGAAGGGCGACGAGAAGGTGGGCGACCGCAAGATGCACGCCTTCTTCGAACTGCACATCGAGCAGGGCCCGATCCTCGAGGCCGAGGGCAAGGACATCGGCGTCGTCACGCATGGCCAGGGCCTGTGGTGGCTTGAAGTCACGCTGACCGGCAAGGATGCACACACCGGCTCGACGCCGATGAACATGCGCGTGAACGCGGGCCTCGGAATGGCGCGGATCACCGAACTGGTCCACAAGATCGCGATGGAGAACCAGCCCGATGCCGTCGGCGCGATCGGTCAGGCCAACGTTTATCCGAACTCGCGCAACGTGATCCCCGGCAAGGCGGTCTTCACCATCGATTTCCGCTCTCCCGATCAGGACAAGCTCGACGGTATGAAGGCCCGGCTGGAGGCCGAGGCGCCCGCGATCGCCGCCGACCTTGGCCTCGAGATCGAGATCGCGCCCGTCGGCCATTTTGACCCGGTCACATTCGACGAAGGCTGTGTATCCGCGGTCCGCGACGCCGCCGAGCGTCTGGGGTATTCGCACCGCAACATCGTCTCGGGTGCTGGTCACGATGCCTGCTGGATCAACCGCGTCGCGCCGACAGCGATGGTCATGTGCCCCTGCGTCGACGGCCTGTCCCACAACGAGGCCGAGGAAATCAGCCCCGAATGGGCCGAGAAGGGCGCCAACGTTCTGTTCCACGCGGTCGTCGAAACGGCAGGGATCGTGGAATGATCCCGGCGGTCGGTCAGCCCGGCGTCGCGGCGCGGTCGGCAATGCTTTGCGGCGTGCTGCTGTCGCTCGCTGCGGTGCCTGCGGACGCGGCCGACGATCCCGCCTGCGCGCAGGTCGTCAGGGTGCTGGAAAAGCTGTCCGACCGGATGCCGGAAATGACCGAAAGCGCCCGCGCGTCGCGCATGGGGGTTGTCATGCTGGGGTCATCCGCCAGCCTCGCGGCCTCGGCCGTGAAGGATGCGGGTTGGTCCGACAAGGAGGTTGCCCCGTTGGCCGCGATGCGGGACGCCCGGGAACCGGACCCTGCGGGTAAGACTTTGGACATGGCCACGGCGAACGCCCTGTTCGCCGAGCAGGGCCTGGCCCTGGCAGGGGTTGTATTGGCCCGCTGCCCGGCAGCCGACCTGCCCGACCTGTCCGCACTCGAAACCGGAGGCGGCCAATGACCGGCACCCACAAGCACGACAAGAAGGGCCTGATGTGCAACCATGTCGCCAAGGGCAAGCGGCCCCTGCGGATGGTGGCGCATGATGCCGACGGCATCTGGCAGTTCATGTGCGGGCATGAGGATCACAGCCGCGCCAAGCAGGCCAAGCGGATCTGCGTCGCCTGCACCTTCGACAAGAACCTCCGCAGCCTGACCCGCGATCAGGTTCCGCCCGGCCATGTCGCCGAACGCGATGGCCCCGGCGCGGACTGGGCCGTGCGCGAGATGAACGCCGAGGAACTGGGCCAGATCACCGACACCGCGACCGCCCCGCAGAAGGGCGCGACCGTGACAAGGGGATGAGCCATGCGGGGGCCCGAACCCGGTCCGACGCCGCAACACCTGCCCGGTCCGGGTGGGCACGTCGCGGTCAGGATCGACGCGCGCACGCTGTGCGACTGGTACGGGTTCCACGACAGCTTCGCGCGGGCGATGGGCTTTCCAGACTTCTACGGGCGCAACATGGACGCCTGGATCGACTGCATGACCTCGCTGGATGCGCCGGACGACGGGCTGACCGCGGTCCACGTTCCGCCGGGCGGAATGCTGACGCTGGTGCTGGAAAATCACGCGGCCTTGCGCGCCGCCGCACCCGACATCGACCAGGCGCTTGCCGACTGCACTGCCTTCGTGAACTGGCGCAGGCCGGTTGCAGGCGAGGCGCCGGTGCTTTCACTGTGCTACGACAGCAGGGGAAGCATACAACAGGAAAGGCCCGACCATGACCTTTAGCGACCATATCGACCGCCGGATCCTCGGGGCAGGCGCCCTTGCCTTGTCCCTTGCGCTGAGCCTGGCCGCCACGCCGCCAGCCGCCGCAGAGGAACACGAAGACGCCGACTGGGAGGTCGTCTACCTTGACGCCGACGGTGCCGAGGTCCGCCGCCACGAGCGCGTCGAGACCCGCGCCCGCGTGCTGGGCCCCCGCGACACGGTGATGGAGGTCGGCTGCAACGCGAACTCGGAAAACCGTTACCTCCGGATCACCCGCCAGGGCGATCGCGAGCCGCAGTTCGCGGGTGAGCTGCTGGAAGCGCAGATCGAGGTTTTTTTCGGCGGCAAGGTAATTCACGCCGAACAGCTCGACATGCAGTGGCGCGAAGACAACCACTACCAGGCCCGCGCGCGCGCTCGCCTGGGCAATGCACTGAAAGACGGGATCCGCGTTGTCGTCACCGACGAGAACCAGCAGATCCGCCTGCCGTTCACGCTGCGCGGCAGCTACGTCGCCATCTCGGCGGTGCCCTGCGACTGACATCGGCAGGCCCGCCCGCCGCCCCCTTGGGGTGGCTCATGAAACCGGACAAGCCGCGCGACAGGCGCGGCGCCACACAACAGGGAAGCAGAGACCATGACCAAGGTTATCAAGGGCGGCACAGTGGTAACCGCCGACCGCAGCTACAAGGCCGACATTGCCGTCGAGGGCGAAACCATCAAGGAGATCGGCCCGGACCTGAAGGGCGACGAATACATCGACGCCGAAGGCGCCTACGTGATCCCCGGCGGGATCGACCCGCACACGCACCTGGAAATGCCCTTCATGGGCACCACCGCCGCCGAGACCTTCGAGTCCGGCACCTGGGCGGCGGCGGCAGGCGGCACAACCATGCTGATCGATTTCTGCCTGCCGGGCGCGGACGGCTCGATCAAGAACGCAATCAACGAATGGCACCGCAAGTCGGCGCCGCAGATCTGTTCCGACATCGGCTATCACATGGCCATCACCGGCTGGAACGAGCTGATCTTCGACGAGATGAAATATGCCGTGGACAACGGCGTGAACTCCTTCAAGCATT
>JBFHFG010000439.1:0-3580 GCA_041583815.1 Halovulum sp. | reverse complement strand
GTCGATCTCGATTACGTCCTCGTGCAGCAGCTCGGGCAGTTCGATCTTCAGGTCGAACAGGCGCGGCCGGCTTTGATAGCCGATGCGCAGCAGATCGCGCAGGCCGCGCGTGATCAGCAGCAGCGTGCGCTCGCCCTTGCGCTCCAGCAGGGCGTTGGTGGCGACCGTCGTGCCCATCTTGACCGCGTCGATTGTGCCCGCCGGGATCGGTTGGCCGTCCGCCAGCCCCAGCAGTTCGCGGATGCCATGCACGGCTGCGTCGCGATAGCGTTCAGGATTTTCCGACAGTAGCTTGTGACTGACCACCTGCCCGTCGGGGTGGCGCGCCACGATATCGGTAAAGGTGCCGCCACGGTCCACCCAGAACTGCCACATGGGTCGTCTTCCTTTATGTCTGTCAGGCGCCTTCAGGCGTCACGGTCTCGCCCGCCGTCAGGATCCGGCGCGGTGTACGGGTCAGCGCCCGTCCGCCCGAGGGCGTGACCAGCACCGTCTCCGACAGCGCCAGCCCGCGGGCGGTCGCGTACATGTGGAACACCTGTCCGGCCTCCAGCCGCCAGTCGGCGCCGGGGTGAAAGCTGAGCGAGGTGTCCGAGGACCGGGGCGTCTTGGCGTAGAGCCCCAGCTGGTATCCGGTGATGTTGGGAAAGCTGTCGCGCAGCCCCTCGTCCAGCATCGGCTGGCGCAGCAGCGTGTCGATATCGCGAGCGCAGGCGCCGGGGACCATCGCTGCGATCTGCGCATCCTGCAACGCGCGGATCCGTTCGATCGTCGCGACCTCCTCGGCGTCAGGCGCGCCCAGCCGGATCGAGCGCATCATCCGCGCCGAATATCCCGCGACCCGGGGCACCAGTTCGACGTGCAGCACATCGCCCTCTGTCAGCCGGTCGTCGCGCAGCACGGCGTGCAGGAAGCCCATGTCGTGGCCCTGTCCCTCGGCCCGGCGCGAGACCGAGATCGGACCGACCCAATAGTCGTCGGCGCCTCTGGTCAGGTAATGCTGCGAAGCGATGGCCGAGGCGTCGCGGGGCCGCATTCCAGCCCGCAGACCGCGGGTAATGGCGGCCATCGCGCCGTCGGCAATTTCCGAAGCATGCGAGATTCGGCCGACCTCAAGCGCGTCCTTGACGCTGCGCAGCAGGTCGGCGCTGCCCGGCATGTCCACAAAGTGCACGCCTGGCAGCAGGGCCGCCAGTCGGTCGCGGGTCCGCGCTGTGAACCCGAAACTGCCGAAATCCGCCCCTACCGCCTGCGCGCCGGTGTCCAGCAATGCGCCCGCCACCGCGCCATGCGCGTTCCGGTGATCGGCATAGACTTGCACCATCGGTACCCAGGTCGCGGCGCGGCAGGGCATCTCGTCAATGGCGCGCAGCACCCAGACCGGTGGGCCGTCCAGCGGGACGACGCAGCCGCGATAGAAAGTTTCCGACACGGTATAGCCGGTCAGCCATTGCAGCATCTCGGCGTGGTCGCACAGGTACGCGCCCACGCCGGCAGCTTTCATCGCCCCTCGCAGCAGGGCGAGCCTACGGTCGAAGGGTTTGGGGATCATGCGTCTTCCAACTCGCAGATTTCGCAGATTGCCAGGATGTACATCCGCACGCAGTCGAGGAACTGGCGCTTGCGCACCCGCTCGTCGGGCATTGTGTTGAACTCGCCGCCGGGGCCGCAGACCACGCCTTCCATCCCTGCCTTGGCCAGGTGGGCGGCATCGGTGCCGTAGAAGGCGGGCGGGCGGATCGGGCCGGTGGGCTGTGGTGCGCCGCGCACCTGTTCATGGGCGCGGTTCACGACCTGCACGATGCGCGCGTCGCGGGCGACCTCGAACGGCGGCATCTGCGGCTTGTTGCGGCGCAGGTCGTGCGAGCCGAGCGTGTACTCCAGCCCCGGATACTCCAGCACCAGCGCGTCCAGCAGCTGGCGCATGTCGTCCATGACGCTGTCGATGTTCTGGCTGGGCGCATAGCGGCACGTGCCAAGGATCTTGGCGTTGTCGGCCACCTGCGGCGGGCGCCACTCGTGGAACTCGGGGCCGAGACCCGCGCGGAGCACGCCGACATGGCCACGGTTCACGCTGCGATGATCGGCCGAAGTCACGCCCGAGAAGGTGATGTTGTTGATGCGCGGCACCAGCGCGGCGGCGGCGGCCAGCGCGTCGCAGGCCTCCTCGCGCTTGGACAGGTGGCGGGTGCTGCCGGTCAGCGTGATCTCGAAGCTGAACGCCCCGGCGTGCAGGGTCAGCGCCTGCAGGTCGGTGGGTTCGGAGTTGATGAAGTAATCCGCCCGCGTGCCCTGTTCGATCATCCGCACGGTGCCGATACCGCCCTGAAGTTCGCCGACCACGAAGCTCAGGATCACGTCACCCTTCAGCTTGGCGCCGGCCTTCAGCAGGGTTTCCACCGCGCACAGGTAGGCCGCGTCGCCCGCCTTCATGTTCGACACGCCGATGCCGTAGATGAATTCGTCGTCGATCACCCCGCCCCAGGGATCGACCGTCCACCCCGAGGTCGCCGGGTTGGTGTCGAGATGCCCGTTGAACAGCAGGCTCGACCCACCGCCGGTGCCCTTGAGCGTGCCGATCGCGTTGACCCGCTGTCCCTCGACCGGCTGCAATTCGGACTGCAGGCCAAGACCCTGCATGATCTTGTGCATCCGGTCCGACAGGGCGCGCTCGCCCTCGGTTTCGGTATAGCTTTTGTGCTGCACCATCTCGGCCAGGCGGGCCAGGCAGGCGTCCTCGTCAACGTGTTGGAGGATCTTTTCGGGGGTCATGTGGGCTCCGGTGGTCATTCGGCGGCGAAGCGCCAGACGGGCGCGGCGTCGGTCAGGGTTTCAAGGTCGATATGGCAAAGGATTTCGTGGCCCCCGCCTGCCTGACGGCGGGGCGGGGGCCGCTCGGCGCAGACGGCCCCAAGCCGCTTGGGGCAGCGGCTTTCGAAGGGGCAGCCGGGCAGACGGGCCGTCCTTGGGGGAAGACTGCCAGTCAGCCTGACACGCCGAGTCTCGGAGTGCGGATCGATCGAGTGCGAGGACGACAGCAGCGCCTCGGTGTAGGGGTGGTAGGGCGCGGCATCGATACCGGCCATCCGCCGTTCCTCGACAATCTCGCCCAGGTACATCACGGCGACCCGGTGCGCGAGGTGGCGCAGGATCGCCAGGTCGTGGCTGATGAAGATCAGCGCACAGCCGGTCTCGTCCTGGATCTCGCGCAGCAGCGCCACGATCGCGGCCTGCACGGCGGCATCCAGCCCGGATGTCACCTCGTCTGCGATGATCACCTCGGGACGCGCGGCCAGCGCGCGGGCGATGGCCACGCGTTGCTTCTCGCCGCCCGACAGCTGGTGCGGGTGACGGGTCGCATAGTTTGCGGGCAGGCTGACTCGTTCCAGGATACGTGCGATCTCGGCCTGGCGCTGGTCGCGCGACAAGCCCGGGCGGTAAAGCTTCAGCGGCCGCGACAGGATCGTGCCCACTGTATGGCGCGGGTTCAGGCTGCTGTCGGGGTTCTGGAAGATCATCTGGACGCGCGCACGATAATTGGCGTCCATCTGCTCGACCGGCTGACCGTCCAGTTCAAGCT
>JBFHFG010000438.1:0-3584 GCA_041583815.1 Halovulum sp. | reverse complement strand
TCCGGCATTAAGCCATGAGGCAGATGGACATGACCACACCCGATTCCGATACGGCATTGCGAGCGGCCTATGGCCTTACGGGCAAGACGGCGCTGGTGACTGGGGGCGGTACGGGGCTGGGCTTGGCCATCGCCAAGTGCCTGGCGGCTGCGGGTGCACGGGTGGTGATCGCAGGGCGCAGGGCCGAGGTGCTTTCAACCGCGTGCGCGCAGATCGGCAACGGAGCTGACTATGCCGCGCTGGATCTGTCGGACGTTGCAGGCATTCCGAAGGTGTATGACGAGGTTCGAGAGCGTTTCGGCCCGGTGGATATCTTGGTCAACAACGCTGGTAACACGGTCAAGAAACCGTTCGTGGAGACGGACATGGAGGATTTCGACGCCGTCTTCGACGTTCACGTTCGCGGCGCATTGCAGCTGACGCGGTCTGTGGTCCCGGACCTTATGGCGCGCGGCGGCGGTTCGGTCCTGTTCACCTCGTCCATGACTGCGTACATCGGCCAGCCGGGTGTCCTTGGTTACACGGTTTCCAAGACCGCGCTGGGAGGCGTCGTTCGGGGGCTGTCGGCCGAGTTGGCTGAAAGCGGTGTGCGGGTGAACGGCGTCGCCCCAGGCTGGATCGATACCGACCTTTATCGCAAGGCGACACACGGCGATCCGGAACGCCAGCGCAAGATCCTGTCGCGCATCCCGATGGGCGCGCTTGGTCAACCCGAAGACATCGGATGGGCCTGCGCCTTCCTGTCCTCGCCCGCTGCAAAGTACATCACCGGCCAGGTGCTATTGGTCGACGGCGGCGGCGCGACCGGGTTCTGAGGGGCTTCAAAGTCCGGGGAACTCGATGACCAAGGCGGCATGATCGCTGGCGTGCGGCCTGTGCCACCCGACGCCGCCAAGATGCCCTGCGCGACCGTCGCCAACCTCTCTCCCCATCCCTTCGCGTACGATGATCGGTCGGGCGTTCGGCCAGTCCCGCGCCAGCGCGGGCGACGCGATCATCGTATCCGGGCAACTGCGGCGGTGAGAGTCCCGCTCCAGATAGGTCCACCTGTCGGCAGCGGGCACACGGGCCAGTAGATCGATGCCGAAGTCCTCCGTCAGCGGAGAGATGGCGCTATCCTTCCCGGCGAGTGCCTGAGACGGTTCGTTCAGATCGCCCAGGATCAGCCAATACCCTGCGTCATTGTCTGGGAAACGCTGCCGGATCAGGTGACGGACGGCCAACGCTTCGCGCCGTCGCACATTCCAGGCGGTTTCGGGATCAGGGTAGGGCGCCTTGAAATGGCACACGACCAGTGTCAGCGATCGCACTGTCGCCATAAGGCAATCGCGGCGGAATATCGGGCGGTCCGTGTCGGCCCCGGCCTTCATGTCCAGGTCGCGCGGGGTCAATTGCGCGTGGCTGCGGATATCCGCCATCGGTACGCGGCTGAGCAGCGCGACGTCCTGCCCGCGCCCGTCATTGCCTGGCAGGCAGGTGCGATAGGGATAGGCGCGCGCGCCGGTGGGCAGCATGAATGTGTCGTGGAACCGGTCGAGCGTGGCCTGGTCGAACACTTCCTCCAGGGCGACGACATCGGCGTCGATGTCGCGAAGAACCTGGGCTGTCAGCCGCCGGTCGTGTCGGTCCAGCGCTGTCGATCCAGCATCCTCGGGCGCATCGGTGTCCCGGGCGCCATCCATGTGGGGCCCTTCGTCTCCTTCGCGCCAGCGCAGGTTCTGGACGTTGAAACTGGCTATGCGCATGGGCGCGCCGCCGCCAGACAGGGGGTTGCGCACGCAGTAGGCCGAGAATGGGTGTTTGTCAGGTCGGGCATGGCAGGTTCCGGTTTGGCGTCATGCCATCATAGCGGAACGCCCGGCACGCCGCCGCCCCGGTTCCGGCGGTTACGCTCGAACGTTGATCCGGTTCCAAAGCGTCGGCCGGGATTGATTGTCTCCGGCCGACGCCCTGGTTGTTGTTCAGGCGGCCTTGTCCAGCGCCTTCGGGTGTTCGCGGCCCACCAGCGAATGGTGGAGCGCCGCGACAGCGCGGTCTGCCGCCTCCCGCGCCACCACGAACTGCGCGTCCACGTTCCGCGGGGTCTGATGCGCTGCGATGATCTCGATCTCGGCGGACTCAAGCGCCACGAGTCCACGGCTGAGAACCCGAATCCCCGACAGGTCACTGCCGATTGCCGAAACGATCGACACCGCCCGCGCGCTGAGATGCGCCGACGGGTAGATACCTTCGAGTTCCGAAATCACGCGGCGCACGGTCTTGAGCGAGGCTTCGACGTAGTGCGTGATCGTGTTTGCGTTCGAGGTTTTAGACACGATGCGAACGTTGTGGCGCGTCAACACGTCCAGCGTGGTGGCGTCGTAGCCCTTCACACCAACCATGTCCTGTTCGAACAGTTCCAGTGCGACCACGTTCAGCCCGGTCACGATCTCGACCGCCGGATGCTCGCCAGGCTGATCGTCGATCAACGTCCCCGGATCACCCGGATCGAACGCGTTGGTCACCCGAAGCGGGATGTCGGCCTGACGCAGGATCTTGGCGGCATTCGGGTGGATCGCCTCCATCCCCATGTTCGCCAGCTGATCGGCCACATCGTAGTTGGTGTGACCCAGCTTGCGCACAGCGTCCGCGCCGACAAGCTTGGGGTCGGCCGACGACAGGTGAAATTCCTTGTGGATGATCGCCTGCGCCGCGCCGGTATGCGCTGCGATGTTCGAGAACGTAACCTCGGAATAGCCGCGGTCGTACTCGCGCATCAGACCCTCGGCGCATTGAGCATAGCCTGTGACGATCGGCAACTCGCGCTCCAGGTCGACGCCGTCCAGCGCCGAGGCGATGCGTTCCTCAAGCGTGTAGACATCCTCGTCGCGCCAGCCGCTGAGATCGACGAACCGGGCGTTCACGCCGGCGCGCTGCAGCATCAGGCTGGTGACGAAGGCGGAATGCGCCTCGCCCAGGCCAGACAGAAGCTCGCGTACGATCATCATGTGGCTGGAGAGGCGGAAATGCCCATAGGAACATAGCCGCTGCAGGTCGAACAGACAGCTGCGCGCGCCCTCGATCCGGTCGCGGACGAAATCATCGGCAAGCGCCAGGTCGCCGGCATCCGTCAGGACCGTGCGGTGGGCCTCGTTCATGGCGTCGGCTACGCGCGACAGCGCGGACAGCCAGCCGTGATCGTCATCGTCGTTGGCGAATAGCGCATACACGCCGGGCGTGCCGCTTTTCTTGTGTTCCAGCAGCAGGTTCGTGATGCCGCCGAAGGCAGACACCACGAATATGCGGTGATACAGGTCGGCGCCCTTGCGGTTGCCGATGAACAGCGCATCCACCAGTTCGTGGATGCGGCTCATGGATGTGCCGCCGATCTTCTCGACGGTATGCTCAGGAAATGTCACTTGATATCTGCCCGGCCGTTGGGCCGGGTCCCCGTTCAACTGTCTTCCAGTGCGTAAGAGCCGTCGGCCTGGTGAACCTCGCGCCCGGTGACCGGCGGATTGAAGCAGCAGGCCATCACCAGTTCTTCTTCGGCGCGCAGAATGTGCTTGTCATGCTCGTTCAGCGCATACATCACGCCCGGCTTG
>JBFHFG010000437.1:0-3588 GCA_041583815.1 Halovulum sp. | reverse complement strand
GGAGCCGGGCGACGTGCTGCTACTGGAAAACACCCGCTTCCATCCGGGCGAAGAGGCGAACGACGCCGAGTTCGCGGATCAGCTGGCCAAGCTGGGCGACATATATTGCAACGACGCGTTCTCGGCCGCGCACCGCGCCCATGCCTCGACCGAAGGGCTGGCGCATCGCCTGCCGTCGTGCGCAGGCCGGTTGATGGAGGCCGAGTTGAAGGCGCTTGAGGCCGCGCTGGCCAAACCCGAACGGCCCGTCGTGGCCGTGGTCGGCGGGGCCAAGGTCTCGACCAAGCTGGAATTGCTGGGGAACCTGCTGGAGAAAGTCGATACGATCGTGATCGGCGGCGGAATGGCGAACACCTTCCTTGCGGCGCAGGGGATCGATGTCGGCAAGTCGTTGTGCGAGCATGACCTCGCCGACACCGCGCGCGAGATCATGACCAAGGCCAAGGCGCGCGGCTGCACGCTGCTGCTGCCCACCGACGTCGTGGTCGCCAAGGAATTCAAGGCCGGAGCCGAGTCGCAGACCGTCCCCGCCGACGCCTGCCCGCCCGATGCAATGATCCTGGATGCTGGCCCCGACAGCATTGCTGCAGTGGTCGCCGCGTTCGAGGCTGCCAAGACGCTGGTCTGGAACGGCCCGCTGGGCGCGTTCGAGATCCCGCCGTTCAATGCCGCAACCGATGCCGCCGCCGCCGAGGCCGCGCGCATGACCGAGGCGGGTACGCTGCTGTCGGTCGCAGGCGGTGGCGACACTGTCGCGGCGCTGAATGGTTCGGGTGCCGCAGAGCGGTTCACCTATGTCTCGACAGCCGGGGGCGCGTTCCTCGAGTGGATGGAGGGCAAGACCCTGCCCGGTGTCGCGGCCCTGCGGTGACCGGCTCAGTTGACCGGTCCGCCGCGACCGGCTCAGTTGACCGGTCCGCCGCGACCGGCTACCCAGATTTCACTTTCTTTGGCCCTGAGGAAACATCATGAAATCAACGCGCACCGTTCAGAAGATCCTGGCGAATTACGAGGGCACGACGCCCGGCGTGAAAGCCAACCTGAACCGGATCCTGATGACCGGGAAACTGGGCGGCACCGGCAAGGTGATCATCCTTCCGGTCGATCAGGGGTTCGAGCACGGCCCGGCGCGCAGCTTTGCGCCGAACCCGCCGGCCTATGACCCGCACTACCACTATCAGCTGGCGATCGATGCCGGACTGAACGCCTATGCAGCGCCACTGGGTATGCTGGAGGCGGGTGCCGACACGTTCGCCGGCCAGATCCCGACGATCCTGAAGGTGAACTCGGCCAACTCGCTGATCCCCAGCGAGGCACCGAAGACCCAGGCGATCACCGCCAGCGTTGACGACGCGCTGCGGCTTGGCTGCTCGGCCATCGGCTTCACGATCTACCCGGGCTCGTCTGCCGCGCTGGACATGTTCTCGGACATCGCCGCCATGCGTGAAGAGGCCGAGGCAAAAGGCATCGCGACCGTGATCTGGTCCTACCCGCGCGGAGAGGCGCTGGACAAGGATGGGGAAACGGCAGCCGATATCGGTGCCTATGCCGCACAGATCGCCGCGCTGCTGGGCGCACATGTTATCAAGGTGAAGCTGTCGACCGACCACCTGTCGCTACCCGAGGCCAAGAAGGTCTACGAGGCCGAGAAAATCGACATCTCGACCCAGGCGGCGCGGGTGGCGGACGTCATGCGCTCGGCCTTCAACGGGCGGCGCATCGTGGTGTTCTCTGGCGGGTCGAAAAAGGGCGCAAACAGCGTCTACGACGACGCGCGCGCGATCCGCGATGGTGGCGGCAACGGGTCGATCATCGGCCGCAACACCTTCCAGCGCGAGCGTGGCGAGGCGCTTGAAATGCTGGGCAAGCTGATCGAGATCTACAAGGGCAAGGCCTGACCCCTTCCCCTCCGGGCTGCGCGTTGGCGCAGCCCGGCCACAGATTTCCGGGCCGCACCGGAAACCGCGATTCACAAATCGAATCGCATGTGTCATAGTCGCCCTCAGCACCCATCAGAGTGTGCAGAGGCAGTGAAATGACAGAGCAGACAGCCGGAAGCCGGACATTATTCGGAATGGCGTTCTCGATCTTCGTGATCGCGGCGATCGGCTATTTTACCTATGCTGCCGTCCAGGGCGACTACGGCACCTTCCGTCGCATCCAGGTCGAGGCTCAGGCGCAGAAGCTCGAAGCAGAGCTTGCCGCACTCGAAGCCGAGCGCGCCGTGATGGAAAACAAGACCCGCCGCATGTCGACCGAATACCTCGATCTCGACCTTCTGGACGAGCAGGCCCGCAAGGTTCTGGGGCTTGCCCGTGGAGACGAAATCATCATCCGCTGACGCCGTTCGGGCTTGGCGATCTTTTTCGCCTCTGCCTGTGGAATTCTGCTACCATGCCCCGTATAATAGAATAGTTTAATGTTAAACTATCCCGGGGGGATGGAATGGCGACCACGACCAGGCGCAGCACGAGCCGCGCGAAAAAACCGGCAGCATCGAAAGACGAGCTGCTGCAGTACTACCGGGACATGCTGCTGATCCGCCGCTTCGAAGAGAAGGCCGGACAGCTGTACGGCATGGGCCTGATCGGCGGCTTCTGCCACCTCTACATCGGGCAGGAAGCCGTGGTCGTGGGGCTTGAGGCTGCCGCGAAGGAAGGCGACCAGCGCATCACCACCTACCGTGACCACGGGCACATGATCGCCTGCGGCATGGACCCCAAGGGGGTCATGGCCGAGCTCACGGGACGCGAAGGCGGCTATTCGAGGGGCAAGGGCGGCTCGATGCACATGTTCTCGAAAGAGAAGCAGTTCTACGGCGGTCACGGCATCGTCGGCGCGAATGTGCCGCTTGGTGCGGGCATCGCCTTCGCCAACAAGTACCGCGGCAACGACAACGTCTGCTTCACCTATTTCGGTGACGGCGCGGCGAACCAGGGCCAGGTATACGAGACCTACAACATGGCCGAACTGTGGGACCTGCCGGTCGTCTTCGTGATCGAGAACAACCAGTACGCCATGGGCACCAGCACCAAGCGCTCGACCAAGTCGAAGACGCTGTACGAGCGTGGTGTGGCCTACGGTATCCCGGGCGAACAGGTCGACGGCATGGACGTGCTGGCGGTGAAAGCGGCCGGTGAAAAGGCGGTCAAGTACTGCCGCGACGGCAACGGCCCCTACATCCTGGAAGTGATGACCTACCGCTATCGCGGGCACTCGATGTCCGACCCGGCCAAATACCGGACCCGCGAGGAAGTGCAGAAGATGCGCGACGAGCGTGACCCGATCAACCAGGTTCGCGACCTGATCGTTAAGGGCAAGCACGCCACGGAAGACGAGCTGAAAGAGATCGACAAGGAGATCAAGGGCATCATCAACGAGGCGGCCCAGTTCGCCCAGGATAGCCCGGAACCCGCGCTCGAGGAGTTGTGGACCGACATCTACGCCGAGGCCGGCTGAGGATGCGGCGCCCCTGCCCCCTCGGCGGTATCCCCGCCACAGCTTTTTCCAAGATGACCGGGCCTGCTAACGCGCCGGCCGTTCGAGAGGCTGGCTAACATGGCAACCAAAATTCTGATGCCGGCGCTG
>JBFHFG010000436.1:0-3590 GCA_041583815.1 Halovulum sp. | reverse complement strand
CGCGCCAACGAAATAGAGCGGCCAGGTCCAGGCGAGGGCAGGGCGGCGCGAGGGCAGGGCGGGGCGAGGGCAGGGCGGGGCGCGGCGCGGGGATGACCGCATCGGACCCGCGACCGCGTAACCCCGCAGAACAGCTGGTCTACAAGGCCCTCGCCTGGACCTGGCCGCTCTATTTCGTTGGCGCGCTCTATGTAGTCGGCCCGGTGCTGGCCTGGACTTTGGGCGGGCTGGCCTTCCTGGCGCTTTACCTCGGCCCTGCGATTCGCAAGGACCTGCGGGCCACCGGGCCGATCCCCCCGATTGTCTGGGCTTGGTTCGCCGGCATGTTCGTGATGCTGGTCGCTCTCTGGATCGGGCACCTGGACTGGGGGCTGGGTCTGAAGCAGACGATCAAAAGCACCATCGGCTGGGCCAAGGGTTGGGCGCTGCTGGCGCTATTTCCGCTGGCGGGCGCGGTGCTGCCGATCCGGCGCGAGGTCCTGGTGCGCGGCCAATGCATGATCGGGTTATGGACCCTGGCGCTGGTCCCCGTCCTCGCCGCTGCCCCATTCATCGGCCTGCCGGAGAAGATCCTGACGTCGCCGCTGAAGGCTATCGGCGGTCCCGGCCCCGAGTATTTCAGCGTGTACTTCTTCACCTGGGACCCGGCGACGTGGACTCCCCGCTGGCAGTTCTACGCCCCGTGGTCACCCTTCGCCGCGCTCCTGGGCGTGATGCAGGTCCTGTTTGCGCTCGAGGAGCGGAACATCCGCTGGCGGGCCATCGGCATCGCGGCAGGTGTCGCAATGATCCTGATGTCGAAATCCCGGATGGGGCTGGTCGGGCTGGTCGCTTGCACGGTCGGCCCTCGGATGATGCCGCTGCTATTGCGCGGCTGGGCCTGGCAACTGGTGGCAGGGCTGACTGCCTCGCTGGCCATCCTGGGCCCGGCACTGGCGCGGGCGATGCTGGACGGGGTCGCCGCCTTTAAGGGCGCTCGCGCCGACAGCACGCGGGTTCGCGAAACCCTGCAGCGGATCGCCGGCGAGCGCTGGCAGAACGAGGCATTCTGGTTCGGCCACGGCACCGTCCACCCCGGCCCGCACCTGGTGGAATACATGCCCATCGGCAGCCACCACACCTGGTGGGGCCTGCTGTTCGTAAAGGGACTTGTCGGCATGTGCGCGCTGCTGGTGCCGCTGCTGTGGCAGACCTGCCTGGCGCTGATGGATGCGGCACGGGGTCCGCGTGGACGGCTGCCGCTGGGTATCGTCATGACTTTCGTGCTGCTGTCGATGGGCGAAAACATCGAGATCGAGGCCTACATGATCTGGCCGGGCCTCCTGATCCTGGGGCTCCACGCGCGGGAACTGGCAAATGATGCTCGCGCACCCGCCCATGGAATGACGGCGCGTTCTGCCTGACTGGAACAGTGCGCAAACAGGGCGTTTTCACAGTGAAAACCCCCTTAACCAACTGATTTTGCTAGAATACCAAACCTTACCCAATCATTAACGCCGCCGCCCTCTTACTCCGAAGGCACGCACCGCGTCTCCCACCTGCAAAGGTCCCGCCTTCCACTTTCCCCAAATATCCCCGCCGGAGGCATCCAACACCCGGCACCAGAACGCCATCAAGAACCCCGGGCCACTCCCCGGCACCAGGCGTTAAACGGGTGGCGGAACAAGAAAGGGCAGCCCTCCGGCCGCCCCCACATCGTCGAAGAAAAGGTATCGATCAGGCAGCAGAGGCTGCCATCTCCTGCGCGGTAATTTCAGCAATGAGCACGTTCCATGCCTCGGCGAACCGATCGGTCGCGCAGGCAGCCTCGGCCCGCGCGGTAGCCGTCCGCGTCAATGTCTGCGGCGTCACGCACGCTACGCATTCCAGAGCATCGGTCCAGTCGGAGCGGGCATGGCCCGTAACCTCGACCGCGCCAGCGGCGGCATGATCTGCCAGCCCGTCAACCGGCGCAACCAGCACCGGACGGCCCGCGGCGCGCGCTTCCAGGGCGACAAGGCCGTAGGCTTCCCACCGCGATGGCATGGCGACGGCATCCAGGCCGGTCATGGCCGCGACTGTATCTTCGACGAACCCGGTGAACTCGATCCGGCAATCGCCCGTGGCCAACGCTTCCAGCGCTGCACGCTCCGGACCGTCGCCGATGATGCGCAGGCGGAGATCGGGGTTCGTGGTGTCGCGGAATGCCCGGATCAGCCGGTCAAAGCCCTTCTGCGGATCGAGCCGCCCGATTGCACCTATCACCCGGGGCTGCCCCGGTTTCAGCGCGGGCACTGGCGGCAGCGCCAGGAATGGCGCGACCTCGACCGCCGAGGCTATAGTGACGACCTGCGCCGGGTCGGCGAGCGCGCTGTCCTTAAGCCATGCCGCCTGCGCGGCGCTGACCGCCACGATGCGGTCGAACAGGGAATAAGCCGTGCGCAGAAGTGTCCGGAACCGCCGCGTACGCTTGACGTTCAGCGCGGCGAAAGCGCCGGTGTAGCTGTGCTCGACATGCAGAAGCGGAAGGTGAGCATAGCGGGCGCGCAGACCGACCAGCATCGGCAGGCTACGCCAGCTGACCGACAGGTGCGACACGATGATGTCCGCGCCCTCGACGACTGGTGCGGCCAGGCGGCCCCGGCTGACGGTCTGTACCCGGTGCGTGGCGCTTGTAGCCAGCCGCGCATCGGTACGAAGCAGGTCCAACACGCGCATCACGCCGCCTGCGGTGGTGTCGTCGATCAGGTGAACGATGGTCGTCATGGTTCAGGCTCCTTCGGTATGGGCGTTGGCAGGCGCTTCGATACGGGTCGCATCGCGGCGCGGGCGCAGGGCCGCTTCAAGGCGGGCGAACCCGGCGGCGCCGAAGATCGCAAGCACGGCGGCAGCGGCGCAGGTGGTGAGGGTCTTGGCGGGCTCTTCGAGCAGCGGCACGCGCGAAGAGACGAGCGAGCGGTACGCCAGTGCACGGGCGCGGGTCCCGTCGCGATCGCTGACGGCTCGGCGCGCCAGGTAGCGCAGTTGGTAGGCGCGGGCCGCCGGCGCGTGGCGGGCGAAGAACGCCGGATCAAGCGGGGCAAGCTTGCTGACCATCCGCTCCCACGCCGCGAACTGCTTGTCGGTGTTTGCCGAAAGCCCGCTTTGGTTGATGCGATAGAGGGTCAGTGCCCCAGGAACGCCGGCGATCTCCCAGTCCGTGGTGAGGGCCAGGCGGAGCCAGCATTCGATGTCCTCGGACTGGCGGAAGGTCTCGTCGAACCACCAGTCGCGGGCGGTTTCCGTGGTGGGGCGCCAGGCGATGGCGTCCAGTGCCGCGCGGCGGAAAAACGGTGCCGACCCGTTACCGATCGGGTTGCGCTTGAACACGTGGGCCGCGTCGACCCCGTCCAACCGCGGGGACTGGAACAGGTTCAGCGACCCGCCCGCCTCGTCGATCAGTTCCGAACCGGAGAAGCTGACGCCGACCTGCGGGTTCGCCTGCAAGTGCGCGACATGCGTGGCCAGCTTTTCCGGCCGCCAGAGATCGTCGCTGTCGCAGAAACCGATGAAAGCGCCGCACGCCTCGGCGATGCCGGTATTGCGCGCGCCCGCAAGGCCGCGGTTGGCCT
>JBFHFG010000435.1:0-3590 GCA_041583815.1 Halovulum sp. | reverse complement strand
GTACAGGCCTGCGACAGGATCGGGCTGTCGGCCTCGATCCCCAGCAGTTCTGCCGCATCGGGCGGCGCGGCGCAGGATCCGACGGTCTCGCACGCGCGGCCCCAATCCAGTTTGAACCGGTCGGCAAGGATGCGAAGGATCGATTGATCCTGTCCCTGCGCGGGGAAATCGTCCGGGCTCAGGCCCGGCACCAGTCGGCGGGGAATCCAGGTGCTGACCAGCAGTTTTGGCGCATCGTCAACGGTACGCAGGCGCCGGATCAGCGCGACAGGCTCATCGAACAGCGCCGTCACCTCGCCCGGTGGGTTCTGGTCCACCTCGCGGATCTCGATCAACCGGGCACCGGGCACCCGTCCTTCGCGCAACACCATGTCGGTGAACGAGGTCAGGCATGTGGTTTCGGGCGGCGACAGCGTGTTGACCAGATAGCCGCTGCCCTGCCGCGACACGAGGTAACCTGCCTCGACCAGCAGTTCCAGCGCGCGGCGCGCCGTGACCCGGCTAACGTCGAAGGATTTGGCCAGCGCGTCCTCGGATGGCAGTCGCGTGCCGACCGAGTACATACCCGCTTTCAGCCGCCTCAGCAGTTCGTCGTGGACGACGCGATATTTGGGTACTGTTGGCTCGGTCATGAAACGCCTTTCCTGATGCATCCAATTGATTGCATCAAATCACGCCTTCGCTATCCCTGCCAGACGCTCTTTGTCTGGGTGTAGAGCGCCAGTGCGTCGCGCCCCATCTCGCGCCCGTACCCGCTCTGGCCCATGCCGCCGAACGGCGAGGCTGCGTCGGTATCACCCCAGCAGTTGGTCCAGATTGTGCCCGCCCGCAGACCGGCAGCCATGCGGTTGGCGCGGCCGATGTTCTGCGTCCAACACCCGGCGGCCAGCCCGTAGACCGTGTCATTGGCGCGGGCCAGAACCTCGTCCTCGTCGTCGAAGGGCAGCACGCAAAGGACCGGGCCGAAGATTTCCTCGCGGGCGATCCGCATCTCGTCTCGCACCCCGGACATAACCGTGGGCTGGATGAAATAGCCGCTTTCGCCCTGACGTGCGCCGCCGGTCACGGCCTGCGCACCTTCGGCAATGCCGCTGTCGATATAACCCAGCACCTTTTCCATCTGCGGGGCCGAGATCACCGGCCCCAGGTCATGGGCGGCATCCTCCATCCCCGGACCGACACTGAGGCCGCGCGCCATGTCGGCCAGCCCCTCGGTTACACGGTCAAGGATCGAACGGTGCACGTAGAGCCGCGCCCCGGCGGTGCAGGACTGGCCGTTGTTGCCGAACAAGGCCCAGAACGCACCTGGGATCGCGCGGTCCAGATCGGCGTCGTCGAACAGGATGTTCGCCGCCTTGCCGCCCAGTTCCAGCGAGACCTTCTTGAGGTTGCCCACCGACGCCTCGACGATCCGTCGCCCGGTCTCGGTCGAGCCGGTGAAGCCCACCTTGTCGACGCCCGGATGCGCGGCCAGCGCGGATCCAGCGTCGCGGCCATACCCAGGAATCACGTTCAGCACGCCCGGCGGAAAACCGACTTCCAGCGCCAGATCCGCCAGGTAGAGCGCGCTCAGCGGCGTCTGCTCGGCCGGTTTCAGCACAACGGTAGTGCCCGCAGCCAGTGCCGGGGCCAGCTTCCACGCGACCATCAGGGTGGGGTAATTCCAGGGCGTGATCAGGCCGCAGACACCGACCGGCTCGATCCGCGTGTAGTTGAAGCGCCCGGGCGTCGAGACGGGGATCGTCGCGCCCTCGATCTTGCTGGGCCAACCCGCGAAGTAGCGGAAATGCCGCGCAGACCAGACCGCATCGACGTCGCGCGCCACGGCGAAGGGCTTGCCGTTGTCCAGCGCGTCGAGTTGCCCGAAGATCGACTTGCGACCCTCGATTGCATCGGCGAGCCGCCACAACAACTGCCCACGATCGTGCGGCGTCAGCGCGGCCCAAGGGCCGGAAAGCGCTGCGCGCGCGGCAGAAACCGCCTCGTCGACATGCGCCACGCCTGCGGCGGCAACCTGTGCCATAGGCGCCCCGGTCGACGGGTTCTCGACCTCGATCAGGGCTTCGGTGTCAACACGGGCATCCGCGATCCGAAGGCCCTGTCGGCGATCAAGAAAAGAAGCAACTTCAGGAAGTAGAGGGATAGTCTTCATGCCAGCGCCTCGGCCAGTTTGCGCAAGCGGCGCAGGCCCTCGTCGGCCATCCAGCGCTCGGCCGCCTCGGGGCCTTCGGCGCCAAACACGGCGACCGCATCGCTCCAGATCGCGCGGCCGCACATGAAGCCCGCCATGTTGACGCCGGCGGCGCGAGCCAGTTTCAGCCCGGCCTCGAACTGCTCGAAGGTCACGCCCGCGCTGAGGTACAACAGCGGCGTATCCCCAGCCGCCTCGGCGGCGCGGGCAAAGGCCGCCTCTGCTTCGGCAGTGCTCATTGCGGGCTCGCCCAGACCTTCGACGAAGTTCACGTTCACCGGCAGTTCGACCTTCAGGATGTCGATGTTGAACGCGGGGTCCGCAAAACGGCGCGTCGCGCGTTCGACCAGGTCCGGCTTGGCCGCGGCGAATTCGGCCGAGGTGCCATCAGGGATTGCGCGGTCATAGACGATCGGCTCGAACAGGAAGCTGACGCCATGTTCGCGGCACTCTGCCCCGATCTGGCGCACGAGGTCATGTTTGCGTTCGTTGATCGCCGCATCGTCGTTCGGGCCGTAGTAGAGGAAGAACTTCAGCACATCGACGCCCAGCCCCGGATAGTCCGAAACTTTCAGGTTGTCGGGCAGCACCGTGATCCGGTCATCATTCGAGATCTTGTAGACATCGGCCTCGTAGGCCAGCATCGGCACACAGGCGGCGTTGATCGCGGGCAGCAGCTCGCGGCCATAATGCGCATCGACCAGCAGCGTGGTCGCCTCGGCGCTCATCGTGCTGGCGACAAGCTGCTTGAAGCGGAACAGGTCATCGTCCCGCGCAGCATCGCCACGTGCCTCGCGCAGGGCGGCGCCAAGACCGCTGCCCTGGTCGACCGCGACCCCGTGAATGGGTCGGCGTTCAGTCAAGGGGGTGTTGGTCATCGGCTCTCGTCCTCGGGGATCATGTGAATGTCTGGGAAGGCGGGGGTGTCGGATGGCGCGCACCACAGCCGCAGCATCTCGTCGTCCGGCTCGAGCAGGGAGATCGAGACGCCTCCCATTTCTTGCGTGGTGACGTAGGTGCCCACCATGGGCGCAACCGGAGTGATGCCCCGCTTGCGCAGTTCCGCAGCGGTTTCGCGCCAGACGGTCAGCAGCTCCATCTGCGTGGTGCCGCCCATACCGTTGATGATCACCGCCGCACGGCCACCTTCGGCAATGGGGCGGTCGGCCAGCAGGCGTTCGACCATCTCGACGACCAGACCCCGCACCGGGCCTGTCTTGACGCGGCCCACGCCCGGTTCGCCGTGCACGCCCATGCCAAGGTAGATCTCGTCATCGGGCAGGCTGAACATCGGCAGGCCGGTTAGCGGAGAGATGCCCGGCGACACGGCGGCGGCCAGTGTCACGGTGCGGTCGCGGACCGCCTCGCCCAGGCGCATCAGCGCGGCCTGGTCCATGCC
>JBFHFG010000434.1:0-3598 GCA_041583815.1 Halovulum sp. | reverse complement strand
GGGCCAGCACGTTCTCGATCCCTTCCTCGGCGATCATGTCCAGCGCGGCCCGCAGGCCGAACAGGTGATGCGTCGGCGCGGTGCCGTGGAAGTTCTGATAGAAGATCTGCGGTGCCAACCTCGGCAGCCAGTCGAAATAGGGCGACACGGGCCGGTCCAGCGCCTCGCGCGCCGCGCGGGCCTTGGGCGAGACGAAGGTGAAGCTCATCCCCGGCGGTGTCATCAGGCCCTTCTGGCAGGCGGTCAGCAGCACATATACGCCCCAGGCGTCCATCTGCATCGGCGCACAGGCAAAGCTGGCGATGCTGTCCACCATGTAGAGCGCCGGGTGACCGGTAGCCTGGATCGTCTGGCCCAGGGCCGCGACATCGTTGTTCACTGACGTCGCGGTATCGGTCTGCACGGTCAGCACGGCGCGGATCTCATGGTTGCGATCCTCGCGCAGGCGCGCCTCGACGCGGGCCGGGTCGACGGCACGGTTACTGCCGAAATCCATCAACTCCACGTCCAGCCCCAACGTGCGGGCGATCTGCGCCCAGCCCAGGCCGAAGCGGCCCGTTGCCAGCGCCAGCACCTTGTCGCCGGGCGACAACGTGTTGGTCAGTGCCGCCTCCCACGCGCCGTGACCGTTGGCGATATAGATCGCCAGTTCGCCCGCCGTTCCGGCCATCGCGCACAGGTCCCGGCGGATCGAATCCGTCAGGGCGATCAACTCGCCCTCGTAGATGTTGGGCGCCTCGCGGTGCATCGCGTTCAGCACGCGGTCTGGAATGTGGGACGGGCCGGGCATCACCCGGATCGGACGGCCGAAGGCAAGGGACATGGGATCGCTCCGAATTCGCGGACGCGCTTACATTAGACCTTTGGCCGCTGGTGCCAATCCCCGGCAGCAGCAGCGCGCTGCCAAAAGTTCAGGGCCAGCCCCGAGTTGGTGATGTGCGAACCTGCCTAATCCGCAAGTGCACGAGCGCAGTCAGCTGCGCCGCCGCCGGTCGGTCGTGGTCTGAATCGGATGCCCGATTGGTGCCAGCGCCTTTCGGCCCAGTGCGCGCGCCAGGGCCACATCCTCTAGCCGCGGCACATCCGGATAGCCGCCCGCACGCTCCAGTACCGCGCGGCGGATCAGCAGGCCCTGCTCGCCCTGCGGCAGGCCGAAGATGCGCGCGCGGCAGTTCGACCACCCGGCCACCAGGCGGGGTACAAGCCCTGCGGCATCGACGCGCGGGTCGAAATATCCTGCGCGATCCATGCGGTCCGTGATGTGCCGCGCCACGGCAGCAGGCCAGCCGGGCAGGGGGCGGCAGTCGGGATGCAGCAACATCAGCCACGCACCCGAACTCGCCTCGATCCCGCGCCGTATCTGTGCGCCACGCCCCGGTGCGCCGGTCACCAGTTCGGCCCCCGCCGCATCGGCCACCGCTTCGATCTGGTCGGTCGAGCCGCCATCCGACAGCACCAGTTCGCGGATCAGTCCCTCGCCCAGCCCTTCGGCCAGTGCGGCGAGTGTCGGGCCGATGGCATCGGCGTCGTTCAGCGTGGGGATGATGATCGAGATCGGGGCGGGCATCGGCAACCGGCTTGGAACTGGGGGTGACAGCGGGCGGGCCCGCGCTTATCTCGGGACTGAGCAGAAGGAGAGGCCCATGACAAGAGCGTTCCACGCGACCGACCGCACGGTGCTGCGGATCACCGGCGAGGATCACCGGAAGTTCCTGCAGGACCTGGTGACCAACTCTCTGGACGGTCTGAAGGATGGCGCGGTCTATGCGGCGCTGCTGACGCCGCAGGGCAAGTACCTGGCCGATTTCTTCCTGGTAGCCGAGGGCGAGGGGCTGCTGCTGGACGCGGATGCCGGTCAGGCCGCCGACCTGAGGCAGCGGCTGACCATGTACAAGCTTCGCGCCAAGGTCACGATCGAGGATGCAGGGCTGTCCGTCGTGCAAGGCTGGGGCGGGCCGCAGCCCACGGGCGCGTTGTCTGATCCGCGCGATGCTGAACTGGGCTGGCGTCTTTACACCGACACGCCTGAAGCGGCGCTGGAGGGGCTCGAGCCGGGCGATCCCGCCGACTGGCACGCGCTGCGCGTCGCGCGCGCCGTTCCGCAGTCAGGGGTCGAGCTGATCCCCAACGACAGCTACATCCTGGAGGCGGGCTTCGACCGCCTGCACTGGGTCGATTTCCGCAAGGGTTGCTATGTCGGGCAGGAGGTCACCGCCCGGATGCGTCACAAGACCGAACTCCGCAAGGGCCTTGTCCGGGTCGAGGTATCGGCCGAGGTCCCACCGGGCACCCCGGTCGAGAAGGATGGCAAGCCGGTCGGTAAGCTCTATTCCAACGCGGGCGGGTACGGGTTGGCGCATCTGCGTTACGACCGCGCCTCGGGACCGCTGACCGCTGGCACTGCCACGGTTCTGTGGCCGGAAGCGGAGGGCTGAGGAATGACCGACATGTTGCGCAAACCCGAAGATTGCGGCTCCATGGCTGAACTGCGCCAGCAGATCGACGCGCTAGACGGGGACCTGGTCGCGAAACTTGCGCTCCGCAGCCGCTATATCGACCGCGCGGTGGCGCTGAAGCAGGCAGAGGGTCTGCCCGCCAATATCCCCGCCCGCGTCGAAGATGTCGTGGCCCGCGTTCGTGACAACGCGCACGCCAGCGGTCTGGACCCGGATCTGGTCGAACGCCTTTGGCGTCAGTTGATCGACTGGTCCATCGAACGGGAAAGCCAACACCTTGGGGGGTGACTAAACACGCAACGCGCGGCGGCACCACGGCAAGGCCGTCCGCAGCTGCGCAAGCTGGATCGCGCGCACGCGCGGGGCATCGGGCACGGGCGCAAGCCCCGCACGCGCCGCGAAATAGCCGCTGACCCAGGCCGCGATCTCGGGCTCGCCCGGCAGGATGTCATCTGGCAGCGGTCCGCCCTCGTGCGCAAGGCTGGGTAGCCAGGCCGCAAGATCGGCTTTCGGGTTCGACATGCAGGCGTCGGCCCAGTCGATCAGCTTCACGCCGTCGCCGGTCAGACACATGTTGTCGCTGCGCAAGTCCCAGTGACACAGCGCGTCGCCGTCGAAACGGCACGCTGCCTCGGACTCGATCAGCGCAGGCAGAGCACGCCGTAGCCAATCCTGATTCTCCAGTCCCAAGGACAGGAACGAAAGTGGATCCGCACTGACCTGCGCCCACCCCCGGGTCAGTTCTTCATGATCCTCGGAGAAATCGTTCAGCGGTTCCGCCGGTCGCGTGCGATGCATCTGATCGATACAGGCGAGCACGGTTTCAACCCTGCGCGGTGTCCAGTCGGTCGGCCAGATGGCATTGCTCAGATCCTCCAGCAGGAGGATTGGCCGGTCATCATCGGCCGCATAACCCAAAAGTGCCGGCATGAACGGCGCGGCGATCCGCTGGTAGCTCCGATACTCGCGCGCCAGGTGCCCGGCAGTTCGGGGCGTGACGCCGATCTTGGCAAAGACCGACCCGTGGACCGTGGTGCACAGCCAGCGTTCGGCGGCTGTGTAGCCGCCGACAACCTTCTTCCAATCAACGAGAGAACAGCCGAGCACGGCCTCGATCCGATCTCGGTCGTCCTCGCGCATCC
>JBFHFG010000433.1:0-3605 GCA_041583815.1 Halovulum sp. | reverse complement strand
CGCGCTCGTCCGTCCACTCGACCTCGCCATTGGCCAGCGCCATGTGGAAATCATAGCCGTGCGTGCGCAGGTTCAGGTAGTCGAACCAGCCGCCGGCGGTCCACAGGAACTTGGTGCCGATGGTGAAGCACTTCTTGCCCGAGTCGATGATCGCCTGGCAGTTCGCCTTGAACTCTTCCCAGGTCTTCGGCTCTTCCAGGCCCAGTTCCTTGTAGATGTCCTCGCGGTAGTAGACGCCCCACTGATAGTAGGTATAGGGCACGCCCCACTGCTTGCCGTCGAGGGTCATTGCGCCCTTGGTCGATGCCAGGTTGTCGGCGATCTCGGGCTCGGCCCACAGGTCCGACACGTCCTCGAACAGGCCCGCCTCGACATAGGGCTTCATGCGGTTCGCGGCGTACCAGGTGGCAACATCCGGCGCATTCGCCGTCAGGAAGTTGCGGATCTGGGTCTTGTAGGCCTCGCGATCGATGATCGTGGTCTCGATGTTCAGATCCGGGTGTTGTTCGGCAAACCGCGAGATCATGTCTTCCATCGTCGCACGCGGCGCGGGGTTCGACGTGTCGAGAAAGATCTTCAGATCCCCCGACAGACCCTGGGCCAGAGCAGTGGTTGCACTAAGGGCAAAGGTAGCCCCCGCAAGGAGTGCGGTGAGTTGGTGGCGCATCCTGGTTCTCTCCCTTTTGGTTCCATTATTCGGAACCTGGTTTTAGATATTGAAATCATAACCGCGACTCGCCTAAGTTTGTCAACAGCGCGCCGATCAAATCAAACCACTGGCGCGGGCAAGAGGGCGGAAATGGCGACGGGCGACGGCACGGTCGGAAAAGCACTGGAAATACTGGACAGGGTGGCTGCTTTCGGCCGCCCGGTGCGGTTCTCGGAAGTACTGGACGACAGCCCCTATCCCAAGGCGACACTGTACCGGTTGTTGCAGACGCTGGTGCACCAGCGCATGCTGACCTTCGACGCGGAGCGGGGCACATATGCGCCGGGGATCCGACTGGTGCGGTTGGCACACAACGCCTGGACCCATTCCACGCTTGCCCCGCTGGCCCGGCCCCATGTCGACGCACTGGCGGCCGAGATCGGCGAGACGGTGCACGTCGCGCAACTGGATCATGCGCAGGTCCTGTACGTGGACAAGCGCAGTTCGGCCGTCCCGGTCGAGATGATCAGCCAGACGGGCAAGGTCGGTCCGGCCTATTGCACCGGTATCGGCAAGGCGATGCTGGCCTTCCTGCCGCTCGACCTGCTGGACTGGGTGCTGTCGCAGCAGTCCTTCCACCGGTTCACGCCGCACACGCTGACCTCGGAAAAGGCGCTGCGGCATGAACTGGACGAGATCCGCGCCTGTGGCCACGCCTTCGACCGCGAGGAACACGAGCCGGGGATCATCTGCATCGCCGTGCCGGTGCTGACCCCCGAGGGCCGGCTGCTGGGCGGGCTGTCGGTGACCTCGACCACGCGCCGCCGTGGGCTGGAGGATCTTGAACCCCTGGCACCCCGCCTGAAATCCACCGCGGCCCGGATCGCTGCCGATGCCGAAAGCTGGCACTTTCCGGACCAGACCCCGAAACCCACTCCCGGCCGTGTCCGGGATTTGACGGAGACGACGCAATGACCGGAGTGACCCTCGAAAAGGTCATCAAGAAGTATGGCGACACGCAGGTGATCCACGGCATCGACCTGGACATCAAGGATGGCGAGTTCTGCGTCTTCGTCGGCCCCTCGGGCTGCGGCAAGTCCACCCTGTTGCGCATGGTCGCGGGGCTGGAGGAAACCACTGATGGCCGCATCAGCATCGGATCGCGCGACGTGACCCATGCCGACCCGGCGGAACGTGGCGTGGCGATGGTCTTCCAGACCTATGCGCTCTATCCGCACATGACCGTCGAAGAGAACATGGGGTTCGGCCTGAAGATGAACGGCCACCCGAAGGCCGAGATCAAGCAGAAGGTCGGCGAGGCCAGCAAGATCCTGAAGCTGGACGAGTACCTCAAGCGCAAGCCCAAGGCCCTGTCCGGCGGCCAGCGCCAGCGCGTCGCGATCGGTCGCGCCATCGTGCGCGGGCCGGAGGTGTTCCTGTTCGACGAGCCGCTGTCGAACCTCGATGCCGAATTGCGCGTCGAGATGCGGGTGGAAATCGCGCGCCTGCACAAGGAAATCGGCGCAACGATGATCTACGTCACGCACGATCAGGTCGAGGCGATGACGCTGGCCGACAAGATCGTGGTGCTGCGCGCGGGCCGGATCGAGCAGGTCGGCGCGCCGCTGGACCTGTACAAGGACCCGGACAACAAGTTCGTTGCGGGCTTCATCGGCAGCCCGGCGATGAACTTCCTGGATGCCACGGTCGAGGGCGGTCAGTTGCGTGTGCCCGGCCTGGGCGATGCGGTGTTGCCTTCGACCGTCAACCTGCCGGGTGACGGCAGCAAGGTCGTCGTCGGCGTCCGTCCCCAGCACCTGACGGTCGATCCCGCGGGCAATAGCCACGGCGTCGACATTACCGAGGCCTTGGGCGGCGTGTCCTATGTCTACCTGAACGCCCCCACAGGCGAGCGCCTGATCGTCGAGGCGCAGGAGGATCAGCCAACCGCGACCGGCGGCCAGGTCGGCCTGACCCTGGACCCGTCCCGCGTCATGGTCTTCGACGCCACGACCGAGGCGCGCATCCGCTGATGCAGACCCTGATCGTCCTGGCCCACCCCGAGCCCCGGTCCTTTACTGCTACCTGGGCCGGGGAAAGCGCGCGGGCCTGCCACGCGCTGGGGCAGGGGGTGACGGTCTCGGATCTCTATGCCGCCGGGTTCGACCCGGCGGAGCGGGCCGCGCATTACCCCGGCCATTCGGGCGTGTTCGATGTCATGGCCGAACAGGACCACGCCGCCGCCGAGGACCGGTTGCCGGACGATGTCTCGGAAGAGCTTGCCCGGATCGACGCCTCGGACCGCGTGATCTTTCACTTTCCGCTGTGGTGGTTCGCACCGCCCGCCATGCTCAAGGGCTGGACCGAGCGTGTGCTGGTCCACGGTCGCGCCCACACCAGCCGCCGCCGGTTCGACAACGGGCCGTACCGGGACAAGACCGCGTTGTTCTGCGTGACGACCGGGGCCAGTGCGGTCGAATCCGGTCCCGACGGGCGGGAGGGCGACACGAGGCTTCTGCTGTGGCCGTTGGCGCAGACGCTGCGCTACTGCGGCTTCCGGGTGAAGCAGCCGGTGCTGGTGCACGGGGTTCACGGCTTTCACAAGGGCGCGGCGAAACAGGCGCTGGACGCGCGGTTGTCCAACGTACTGCAAGATCAGAAGGCGTTGATTGACGGGTTCGACGCGTTGCCCGACATGCGCTTCAACGCCGATGCGGATTTCGACGCCGAGGGGCGACTGCGCCCCGGCGCCGAAAGCGTCACGCCCTTCGTCCGCAAGGGCTGACCGCGCACCGAACCGCGCGCGGCCGAATCGTCAGGCTAAGCCTCAGGCGATCTCGGACATCTCGGCGAAGCCGGTGACGCCGCGCAGGGTAAGCGTGCCCGCGTCCAGCGTCAGCACGGTATCCAGGATGCCGTCGCCGTTCTCGTCTTCCCCGACCTGCGAGAGGATCTG
>JBFHFG010000432.1:0-3608 GCA_041583815.1 Halovulum sp. | reverse complement strand
TCACCGAGAAGTCGCGCATCAGGATCGAGTCGATCATCAGCTTGCCGACGCCCGGAAAGCCGAAGATGGTTTCAACCACGACCGCCCCGTTCAGCATTCCAGCTGCCTGGTCACCGATAACGGTGATGATCGGCAGAGCAGCGTTCTTCAGCGAATGGCGGTAGACGATGCGCTGGCGCCCTGCCCCCTTGGCGCGCGCGGTCTTGACGTAGGGCGCGTTCAGCGCGGTGATCATTGCGCTGCGCACCACTTGCGTGACAAGGCCGAAGGGTCGGATGAACAGCACTGCAATCGGCAGTACCCAATGCCAGATCGTACCAGTCCCCGAGGTCGGCAACCAGCCAAGCCCGACCGAGAAGAACAGGATCCCCACGATCGCGATCCAGAAATCCGGCGCGCTCGCCCCCACCAGAGTGACCACTGTCGCCAGGCGGTCAAAGAAGCCGCCGACGTTCAGCGCGGCAAGCGCTCCGACCATCACGGCCGCCAACGTAACCAGAACAACGGTCATGACCGCCAGACCAAGTGTCCAGGTGAATGCCTCGAGAACCATTTCGAGCGCCGGACGCGAGGTCCGCAGGCTTTCCCCGAAGTCGAGCGTGCCCATGTCGGCGAGAAACCGTCCGAACTGGACGAGCAACGGATCGTTCAGGCCATTCATTGCGCGAAAATTTTCACGCGCTTCCGCCGAGGCATCGAGCGGCAGGTACAGCGCCGAGGGGTCTCCGGTCAGCCGCGACAGGAAGAACACGATCACGATCAGGACCGCGAGCGAAAGCAGGCTCGAAACCAGCCGGTGTCTAATACGGGGCAGCATGGCGTCTCCGGGAATGAGCGGAAGGCGCAGCCGCCTTCCGCCTTGCTGTTGTCGAACCGGGATCAGCGGAACGCGATGTCGGCCAGTTGAAGCTCGCTGTTTGTGGCGATCGTCGGCTGGAACTCGAGCCGCTCGGACACGCGCGTGTAACCAACCATGTGGAACATCACGATGTCCGCGATGATCTCGTTCTGCAGGCGGTCGAACAGTTGCTGCCAGAGCGCCGTACGCTCTTCACCGGTTGCAACGGTCGCCTCGTCGATCAGCCGGTCAACCTCGGCATCCTCAAGCACGCTTTGCAGCCCTTCCGAGTGGTACTTGAAGTACATCGAGAAGACCGGGTCGCCCTTGGCGTTGTCATGCTGAAGCTGGATGATCTGCGGGGGGCGGTTTTCAGCGAAGGGCTTGGTGTAGAAGTTCTCCCACTCGGCCACGTCGTACATGTTCAGATCGACGTTGAACCCGGCGTCGGTCAGCATGGCGTGCATCGCTTCCATGACCTCGGTCCCGTTCGGGAAAATGCCGGTCCGGCCGATCAGGTCGATTTCGGTGTCCACAGGCACGCCGTCCGCCCGCGCTTCTTCAAGCAGCGCCTTCGCGCGATCCGGATCATAGGGGTACGGTTTGACGTCGTTGTTGTAGCCGATGGTGGTCGGCGGAACGATATGGGACGCCAGCACGACATCCTTGGACAGGATCGTGCCCTGGAATGCCTCGCGGTCGATGGCCAGGTTGAGCGCCTCACGAACACGGCGATCATCAAGTGGCGCGACTTGCGTATCGAGGCGCAGGAAGAAGGTCTCGGAGTTCGGATAGGCGAAGTCCGTTGCCGGGTTGGTCGCATCCTGCACGGCAATGTTCGGAACGATGTCTGCCTCGCCCGTTTCCACCATCAGCGCGGCGACCGACCGATCCGAACGGAACAGGTAGGTCGCACCTTCCACCACAGGGGTCTCACCCCAGTAGTCCGGGTTCCGCGACAGGCTGATGTTCTGACCCGTCTTCCACTCGTCGAATACATAGGGGCCGGTTCCGATCGGGTTGCGCGTATGCGCATCCATCGGCGTATCGGACGGCATGATGGTCATCGTGGACATCAACACGGGCAGGATCGGCTGCGCCGGCGTCGTGGTAATGTCGATCGTCTGATCATCGACAACTTCGGTCGAGATCTCCATCCCGCCAAAATACTTCACGCCGATCTCACAGTTGATGGCGCCAGAAGTCGTGCGCGCGATCGAATGCGCGACATCGCCCGCGTCGAACGCGCTGCCATCCGAGAACCGAACGCCTTCGCGCAGCTTGAAGCGCCAGGTATCGCCGTCCACCTGCTCCCAGCTGCTTGCCAGACGAGGCTGGAGGCTGGCCGATTGCGGGTCCAGTTCAGTCAGCGTCTCCGCGATGTTCTGCAGGACCACGCGACCGACGTCGGAACGCGACGCCATGCAGGGATCGACGACCTCGGGCTCTTCGGCCAGCACAATCCTGACATTCGCGTCCTGCGCCATCGCTCCCGAGGCGATCGCAGCCAGCAGCGCGCCCCCGACGACGCGTCCTTCGATTCTTGCCATGTGATTTCCTCCCGGCGTTTGACTGACGGCAAACTGACCGGAGCCCGAATAATTGTCAACAGGATTGCCGACAATTTCGATCCATCAAACCTGAACCACCCCATGCTTCAGCTCATAGGACGCTCGGTAGGCTTCGCTTGATGCGGGCAAATGTTCACGCACGGCATTCACGTAGGACCAGGTATCCCGCCCCTGCATCGCCTCGATGATTCGCGCATGCTGCGCGACCACCTCCCGCATGTGCTCGGGGTCAGAGTACTTTACGGCACGAACGATGTGCACCTTGCGCGCATAGCTGTCGATCGCCTCGCGAAGCTTCCCGTTCGGGCAGGCGGAGTACTGGACGGAATGAAACTCGAGGTTCAGCCGGAACACATCCCTTAGCCGCTTCTCTTCCGCCGCCCCGGCGTGCTGGAGATGAATTTCCTGCATCTTTTCAACAATATCAGGATGAACAGGCAGAACGGTTCGGGCGGCCGCCTCCGACTCCAGCAAGGCCCTTATTTCATATAGCTCATCGATCTCGTCAGGCGTCGGCTCCACCACCTGCGGACCCCGATTCGGAATGAACTCCACCAAGCCCATCTCCTGCAGGTGCGAGAGTGCCTGGCGAAGCCCATACCGGGTTGCGCCGAATCTCTGCCGCAGACGATCCTCGACCAGTCTCGAACCGGGCGGATAGATCCCGAAGACAATCCCCTCCTCGATCTGTGCGACGATCTCGTTCTGCATGGCTCCTCCGGTCAAAACCCGACCCCGACTCTACGGACGGGGTTGCGCAATCCAATCTCAAATGGCATCTGATTGTCGACATTTATGTTGGCAATCATTCGTCAGCCTGGCGAATAGCATGATGAGGCACCTTATGGAAGCGCGCGCAAACCCCTCCCCCCGGACCCGCCTGCATTCGACACTCGCGGCCGGGCGTTGCGCCGTCAACGCGTGGCTGTCGATACCCTCATCTTACGTGGCCGAGGGCATGGCCCACCAGGGTTTCGACAGCGTGACCGTGGACCTGCAACACGGAATGATCGGCTATGAAGCCGCGATTGCCATGCTGCAGGGCGTCACCGCCGGCAACGCGACACCAATGGTGCGCGTCGACCGCAACGATCCATCGGCCATAATGCATTTGCTCGACGCCGGCGCATGGGGCGTCATCTGCCCGATGATCGCCAACCAGGAAGACGCCGAACGCTTCGTCAGCGCCTGCCGCTACC
>JBFHFG010000431.1:0-3611 GCA_041583815.1 Halovulum sp. | reverse complement strand
GGGCGGATTTGAACCACCGACACGCGGATTTTCAATCCGCTGCTCTACCCCTGAGCTACCCGGGCACTTGGGGTTTGCCGTAAAGGCTGCGCGGTTCTAGGCCATGCCGACGAGGCTGTCCAGAGGGGCCGCGCAAAAATTCTGTGGAAAAATGCCCATCAGTTCAACGGCGGGCGCGGTGGCGTCTGGTCGTCATCCTCGGACGGGGAATCCGTGCCGGGAACCACGTAGCTGCCGGTCATCCAGCGGCCAAGGTCGACATCGGCACAGCGGCGCGAACAGAACGGGCGGTACTGTTTTTCCGCCGGCTTGTCACAGATCGGGCAGCGCATCCTTCAGAAGCTCCTTCAGCGGGTGCCGGTCGCGTTTGCGTTGCAGTTCCAGATGGCCCAGCGGCGACCAGCCTGCAAGGGTGATCTCGCCCCCGTCCTGGCGGATCGCGCCGCGCATGACCTGTTCCAGCTGGCTGCGTTCCTTTTTGGGGAACGGCGCGGGGTCGACCGTCACCTGCCCCGCCAGGCCGCGCAGGCGCAACGCACCGGGCAGCGCGCGGAACGCGGCGACATTGGCCTTCAGCCCTGCTGCCGGTGACGTGTCGCCGCGCGTGTTCACGTCGACCGCGACCAGCGCGCGGGTGGGTTCGACATACATGTCCGCGCCGCCTTGCAGGGCGACACGCGGTGTCAGCGCCTCGGACAGCGCTTCCCACACCGAAAGCCGTTCAAACGCGCCGGGAGAATCATCCAGGTGATCCGGCGCGGGTTCGGCCCAGTCGCGCCAGGCCAGAAGGTGCGCGTCGGGTGCATCCATCAGGAGCTGGGGCGCAGGGCCGGATTCTGCCAGGATCGCCTCGGCCAGCTGGCGCATCTCGGCGGCATCGTCGTGGATTGCTTGTGGATCGGCGGACGCCACGGATGAGCGCAGGATCAGGCCCAGATCCTCGGCCGCGCCGTCCATGGCGGCGTGACCGGCCTCGCGCGCGGCGTCGGCGACATCATCGTCCCGCACGCGGCGCGAGACGTTGATGCCCTTGCTGCCAGGGGTGACGATGGCATATCGGCTTTTGAACAGGACACGGCGCGTGACAGGTGGCGCCTTGCCTGGCTCGACCACGCCCGAGACCTGCACCAAAAGCGGAATACCTGGCGCCAGCCCCTTGCTTTCCCTAAGGAAACCGGTCTTCCCGTCACCCAGATCGACAATCGCGCCGCCCTGTCCCTTCATCGGGCGGCCCAGCTTGGCAAGATAGATCGCGCCGGGTTGGGCCGGCCCCCAGGCATCGGGTGCATCGACGAAGACGTCGGCCAGCTTGCCGTCGACCATCAAAGCGGCGGCGCGGCGGCCGTCGGGAAGTTCGTCAAGCGCGACGGCCCTGCCCTTCATGCGGCCACCCCGTCGAATCGCACGGGCACGCCGGCGGCTTGCAGCAGGTGCGCGGTTTCCGTCAACGGCAGGCCGACGACCGCGGTGTAAGAGCCGCCAATCCAAGGAATGAACGCGCCACCAATGCCCTGGATTGCATAGCCACCCGCCTTGCCCTGCCATTCGCCCGAGGCGATATAGCCATCGATTTCGGGCTTGGTCAGGCGCTTCATCTTGACGGCCGTGGCGACAACGCGGGCGCGGGTGCGGTCGGATTTCACCGCGACGGCGGTATAGACAGTGTGGCGACGGCCCGAGAGCAGATCGAGGAAGGAACGGGCCTCGGCCTCGTCCACGGGCTTGCCGAGGATGCGGCGGCCGACAGCCACGACAGTATCGCCCGCCAGCACGACGTCACCCGGCACGGCCGCGGCCTTTTCCTGCGCCAAGCGCAGAGCATAGGGCCGGGGCAGTTCGCCCTTTTGGGGGGTCTCGTCAATATCGGCGGGGGTCACGGCGTCAGGAATGACGCCGATCTGAGCCAGCAGCGATAGGCGCCGCGGGCTTGCGGAGGCAAGTGTCAGTGACAGTGGCCCGGACTTATCTGAAGCGATAGTTGATCCGGCCCTTGGTCAGGTCATAGGGGGTCATTTCCACCTGGACCTTGTCACCAGCCAGAACACGGATGCGGTTCTTGCGCATCTTGCCGGCGGTGTGGGCAATGATCTCATGGCCGTTCTCGAGCTCTACCCTGAATGTCGCATTCGGCAGCAGCTCGGTCACGACACCCGGGAATTCAAGAAGCTCTTCCTTGGCCATGGTCTCTCCGATGTACGTTTCCGATCGCACGGACCGAGTCCGCGCGTGGGGAAGATGGGCGTGAAATGGGACAATTTCAAGTCAAAAGCGAACAGGAACGCCGGCGCAGCCCCGAAAAACCGGAAGGCGCGGGCGTTGAAACAGGTGATTCGCCCTGAAGGCGACTTAAACGCAGGTGAAGCGTAGCGAGACACGGGCGGTGTCTCAATCAGAATCCGGTTTCTCGGGGTCCGGCGGCGGGAAGCGTTCGATGATCCGTTCGACGATCTGGTCCCGTGACTGCCGGTAGGCGTCGATCTTCTCTTCCCGCGTTTCGCCCAAGCCGGTGGGGTCGAAGATCGGCCAGTACTCGATGTCGATGGCGTGATACCGGGTGTATTCCTGCGCCTGCCGCAACGAAGCCGGCGAAAGTGCTACGATCAGGTCATATTGCCCGATCTGGTCGCCCCATTCCTCCATTTCCTGGAAAGATCGCGTGCGGTGCTGGATCAGTTCCACCCCGATCTCCTTGCAGACCGACACGGCGAATCCGTCGATTTCCTGCTCGTGGCGCACACCGGCGGACTGCACGTAGATCCGGTGGCCGTGCAGCTTCTTCATGATGCCTTCGGCCATCGGCGACCGGACGGAATTATAGTCGCAACAGAACAAGACAGAGGTCGGCTGGTCCGCGCTCACCCGCCGTTACCCCTTGGCTTGCAATACGCAGATCAGCGTGAACAAGCGGCGCGCGGTGTCGTTGTCGGTGGCGACCTTGCCCTCCAGCCGCTCGGTCAGGATGCGCGCGCCCTCGTTGTGGATGCCCCGGCGGCCCATGTCGATCGCCTCGATCTGGCTGGGCGGCAGGCGCTTGACGGCGTCGAAATAGGCTTCGCAGATCTGGAAATAGTCGCGGACCACCTGCCGGAATGGACTGAGTGACAGGTGAAATTCGGCCACCGGGTCGCCTGCTTCTGTGCCGACCTGAAACACCAACCGCCGGTCGCGGATCGCCAGTCCCAACCGGTACGGCCCCTGCGGCGCCGGCTGGTCGTCGCGCGGCGGAACCGCGAAACTGTTGGTTTCAAGCAAGTCGAATACGGCAACGCGGCGCTCCTGCTCGATTTCGGGCGTGGGCGCGGGCAGACCGCTGTCGTCGAGGGTGATGTCGATCAGGCGGTCCGTCGCGTCCATCAGGTTTCCTCGTTCAGGCGCTCGAGGCGAGCGGTGACGCTGAGGCCATGGGCCTCGAGGCTTTCGGACCGCGCCAGCGTCTCGGCCGCGGGACCGATGGCGCGCAGGGCAGCGGGACTCATCCGCGCCAGTGTCGTGCGCTTCATGAAGTCGAGCACCGACAGGCCGGACGAGAATCGTGCCGAGCCCGAGGTGGGAAGCACGTGGTTCGGCCCGCCAACGTAGTCGCCGATGGCCTCGGGCGTCCATTGGCCAAG
>JBFHFG010000430.1:0-3614 GCA_041583815.1 Halovulum sp. | reverse complement strand
GAGGCGCTGACCGCGATCGCCAAGCGCGCCATCGAGCGCAAGACGGGTGCGCGCGGCCTGCGCTCCATCCTAGAAGAGGTCCTGCTGGACACCATGTTCGAGATCCCGGCGATGCAGGGGGTCGAGGAAGTGGTCGTCAACGAGGACGCCATCGAGCGCAAGGGCGAGCCGCTGCTGATCTATGCCGACAAGAAGCAGGAGCCTGCCAGCGCAGGCTAAGCCGCCGTGTCGGGTTTGATCCGAAGCATGACCGCAGGCCTGACCGGGCTTGCGGTCATTTCGATTCTGGCGCTCGTCGGACTACAGGTCTGGCTGTGGATCGAGAACCGGGCCTATGCGCGGGCCTATTTCCGGGACCTGCTTCCGTCCTATTCCGTCCTTGAATCGCGTAAGTGGCACCCGCTGCTGGGGGGCGGTTGGGATTGCACCTATGCCATTGCCGAACTGCCGCCGGACGCGGTTGCGCAGCCGCCCGCGCGGAGCGGTCCGGTCGGGGGATGGCAGCTGGCCTGGGGTGGTCCGTGGCAGCCGACCCCCGCGCCCGCGCTGGGGGACACGACGCGGGACGCGCTGTCGTTCTGCAGCCGATACTGGCCCGACGGCGTGACGGACCGGTTGCAGCGCGCCCTGGCAGAGCCGGGATCGTATTTCGAACGGGACGGTGTCGGCGAAACGCTGCTGATCTGGTCTCCCCCGCAGCGCATAGCCGCGCGGGTCCGCTATGGCGATTGACGTCCCGCGACGGCATCGCCTCTGGACCTTGCTCCTGCACGCCAATAGAAGGGGATTGAGTTCAAGGAGAGGCATGCCATGAGCCTGTTGGCACAGATGTTCACCTGGTGGAATGGTCAGACGATCGCGACCCGGATGTTCACCTCGCGCAAGGGCCAGAAGGTCGGCGAGGACGAGCAGGGCAACGTGTTCTACCAGACCGCTGACGGCGCCCGGCGCTGGGTGATTTACAACGGCGAAGCCGAGGCCAGCCGGGTCAGCCCGGAATGGCACGGCTGGCTGCACCACACGTTCCAGGTGCCGCCCAGCAAGGAACCGTTGCCGCACAAGCCCTGGGAAAAGCCCCATGTGCCCAACGTGACCGGCACGCCCGCGGCCTATCACCCGGCCGGCAGCCTGTACTCGGCCGCCCCGGCACGCCGCCGCGCCGATTACGAAGCTTGGTCTCCGGAGTAACCAGATGTCCAATTCGGTGACCGAGACGCTGCTTGGCGCGGTTGTCCTCGTGACGGCTGCGGGATTCGCGTTCTATGGCAGCCAGAGTGCCGGGATCGGCACCGGCGGCGACGGGCGCTATTCGCTGAGCGCCAGTTTCAATTCGGTCGAGGGGATCAGCACTGGGACCGACGTGCGCATGGCGGGCGTCAAGATCGGGGCCGTCAACCGGCTGGAACTGAACCCCGAGACCTATATGGCCGAGGTTGGCCTGGCGATCCGCGACGACATCAAGCTGCCAGACGACTCCGACGTGAAGATCGCGTCCGAGGGTCTGCTGGGCGGAAATTTCGTCGAGATCACGCCCGGCGGGTCGGAGTTCATGCTGGAAGACGGTGACGAGATCCTGCTGACCCAAAGCGCGATCAGCTTCCTGAACCTGTTGATGAAGTTCGTCACCGGCGACAACGGGGGCGAGTGATGACCGCGGCATGCCGGTTCCGCGCGGCGCTGGCCGCGGCGGCGATCTGTGCCGCCGCGCTGCCTGTCGCCGCCCAGCAGGACGTGGACCTGAACGATCCGGGTATCCTGACGCTGCCACTGGACCAGTTGCCGTCGGGGCCGAACGATCCGCAGCCCGGCCAGCAATCTGACGGACAGCTGCCCGATGGCCAGCAGCGTCCGCAGCCTCGCGCGCTGGATGACCCGTTCGCGGACGAACCGCGTGCGCAACTGCCCGAGCCGCCGCAGAACGGCACCCAGGTGCCGCAGGGCGTCATGGTCGATGCCCCCAAGGCCCGCCTGCGCGGCCTGGACATGCTGACCAACACCGTCAACGATTTCGAGATCCGGGTCGGCGAGACGCTGGCGTTCAAGCGCTTGATCGTCACGCTGGAAGCCTGCCGCTATCCGCGGGGCGGGATCTCCGAAGAGGCCTATGCCTACCTTCGCATCCGCGACCGCCGCGAAGACGAGGACCGGTTTACGGGGTGGATGATCGCATCAAGTCCGGCGCTGTCGGCGCTGGATCACCCGCGCTACGACATCTGGGTGCTGAGCTGCAATACCGAGTGAACCGGCTCTGACATCGGCATCCGCCAGAAATCGGCGGGGCGGCGCAGGGCCTGTTCAAGGTTTTCATGGTACTTGGCGCGCGGGATCTCGACCGCGCCCATGCGTTCCAGGTGACTGGTCACGAACTGCGTGTCGAGCAGGGTGAACCCGCCAACGCGCAGCCGCGCGACAAGGTAGACCAGCGCGATCTTCGACGCGTCGGGCCGGACCGAAAACATGCTTTCCCCGAAGAACGCCCCGCCCAGCGACACGCCGTATAGCCCGCCGGCCAGTTCGTCATCCATCCAGACCTCGACCGAATGCGCGTACCCGAGGCGGAACAGCTCGTGGTACAGCTCTTCGATCTTGGCGTTGATCCAGGTTTCCTTGCGGTCCGCGCAGGCGTCGACCACGTCCATGAAGCGCGAGTTCAGACGAACCTCGAACCCGCCGCGCCGCATGGTCCGGCGCAGCGAGCGCGACACGTGCAGCCCGTCCAGGGGCAGCACGCCGCGCAGCTTGGGATCGACCCAGAATACCTCGTCCGATTCGGCGGCTTCGGCCATCGGGAAGATGCCCGCAGCATAGGCCTCGAGCAGAAGGCGCGCCGTTATCGGTGGGTAATGAAGGTCGTCCCGCACGCTGCCTGTCCGCCCCTTTGTTTCTAGTCCTTGCGCTCCAGAAACTTTTCCAGCCAGTGGATCGTGTAATTCCCTGTCTGGATATCCGTCTGGTCCAGCAAATCGTAGAACAGCGGCGTTGTCGTTTCAACGCCGTCCACGATCAGCTCTCCCAGCGCGCGGCGCAAGCGGGCGAGCGCGGCGGGGCGGTCCTTTGCGTGAACGATCAGCTTTCCGATCAGGCTGTCGTAATAGGGCGGGATCGAATAGCCCTGGTACAACGCGCTGTCCATCCGCACGCCCAGCCCGCCGGGGGCGTGGTAGGCGTTGATGCGGCCGGGGCTGGGCCGGAACTCCGGCAGCTTCTCGGCATTGATGCGGACTTCGATCGCGTGGCCGTCAGGGACCAGTTCGTCCTGCTGCAAGGTCATCGGAAGGCCCGCGGCGACGCGGATCTGTTCCTGCACGAGGTCAACGTCATAGACGGCCTCGGTCACCGGATGCTCGACCTGAAGGCGGGTGTTCATCTCGATGAAATAGAACTCGCCGTCCTCGTAGAGGAATTCGATCGTGCCGGCGCCGGAATAGCCCATCTCGCCCACGGCGTCGGCGCAGATCTTGCCGATGCGGGCGCGGGTTTCCGCGTCGATCGCGGGCGAGGGGGATTCCTCGAACACTTTCTGATGGCGGCGCTGCAACGAGCAATCCCGCTCGCCCAGCCAGATCGCCTGCCCGTGGGAATCCGCCAGCACCTGGATCTCGACGTGGCGGGGG
>JBFHFG010000429.1:0-3614 GCA_041583815.1 Halovulum sp. | reverse complement strand
CCTGGTCGACCGCGCCGCCGTTCAGGCCGCGGCGCAGGCAATATGTGATGGCGGCGCGCCGGACGTGGTGGTCTCGAACGCCGGGTGGACGCGGGCGGAAACGCTGTCGCAGCTGACCCCCGAGGCGCTGGATCGCGAGATGACCCTGAACTTTCGCGGCGCCGCCGACCTGACGATGGCGTTGCTGCCCGCGATGCGCAGTGCAGGGGGCGCGCTGGTCTTCGTGTCGTCGGTCAACGCGCAGATGCATTTCGGCAATCCCGCCTATGCTGCCGCCAAGGCCGGGCTGAACGCATGGGCGCGGGCCATCGCCGCCGAAGAAGGTGCGCACGGCATCCGTGCGAACGTGATCATGCCCGGCTCGATCAGGACCGCGGCCTGGGATCACCGGGTGGAGCACGATCCGGGCGTTCTGGACCGGGTGGCGGCGTTCTTCCCGCTGGGGCGGATGGTCGCCCCGCGCGAGGTAGCCGATGCGGCGGTCTTCCTTGCTTCGTCGCTGGCCAGCGGGATCACCGGCGTCACGCTTCCTGTCGACGGCGGGCTGACGGCCAGCTACATGCCGTTCGTCCGCGAGATCGCCTGAGGAGACCGCGCATGGCTACGCTGGAACTGAAGGATATCGCCAAGCGCTTCGGCCCGGTTCAGGTGATCGAGGACCTTTCGCTGGAAATCGAGGACGGCGAGTTCGTGGTGCTGGTCGGCCCCTCGGGCTGTGGCAAGTCCACGTTATTGCGGATGATCGCGGGGCTTGAGGATATCAGCGGCGGCGACCTGGTGATCGACGGGCGCCGCGCGAACGACATCGCCCCGCAAAAGCGCGACATCTCGATGGTGTTCCAGTCCTACGCGCTGTTCCCGCACATGACGGTGCGCGACAACATCGCCTTTGGCCCCGAGGTGCGCCGCGAGGATGCCACCGAGACGGCGCGCCGGATCGACACCGCGTGCGAGGTTCTGAATCTGGCCGACTACCTGGACCGCAAGCCCGGCCAGTTATCCGGCGGCCAGCGCCAGCGTGTCGCCATGGGCCGGGCCATCGTGCGCGACCCGAAAGTGTTCCTGTTCGACGAACCCTTGTCGAACTTGGACGCAAAGCTGCGGGTGCAGATGCGGACCGAGATCAAGGCCCTGCACCAGAAACTGAAAACCACGATCGTCTATGTCACCCACGACCAGATCGAGGCGATGACCATGGCCGACCGCATCGTGGTGATGAACGGCGGCAGGATCGAGCAGTCGGGCAGCCCCTTGGACCTGTACGACCGGCCCGCCAACAGGTTCGTCGCCGGGTTCCTCGGCTCGCCTGCGATGGGGTTCCTTCCGGGGCACTTCCGCGCGTCCGGCCCTTCGGTGGTGTTGGCGGACGGCGCCGAACTGCCGGTCGCCGCGTCCGCCAGAGACGGCACGCCCGTCAGCGTCGGCATCCGCCCCGAAGGTGTCTGCCGCGATCCGGACGGGCCGATGGCCCTGACCGTGGCGGTGGTCGAGCCGACCGGCCCCGAGATCCTGGTCTTCGGTCATATCGCGGGAACCGAAGTGCGCGTCGTGTTCCGCGACCGAATCCTGCCAAGCGTGGGCGAGGTGATCCGGCTGTCGGTGGACAAGGCGGATATCCACCTTTTCGACGACAGCACCGGCGCCCGGTTGTGACCGGGCGCGGCGATCCGTCTTCGCGGGCCGGGCAGACCGTCGATATCGTCGGCCGGCTGCGCGACCGGCTGGAACATGGCAAGGACGCAGAGCGGCGCCTGGTCGAATGCATCCTGGGCAATCCGCAGTTCGCGGCCAACGCCCCGATTGCCGAGATCGCCCTCCGCGCCGGTGTCAGCGAACCCACCATCACCCGGCTGGCCCGCGCCCTCGGCTTTGCAGGCACCCGCGATATGCGCTTTCACCTGGCACAGGCCCTGGCCATCGGCGGCGCCTATCTGCGCGAACCGCAGAAGGACGAGGCCCCGGAGGGCGAGGACAACCTGATCGCCGAGGTCGCAAAAGGGGCGCATGCCGCCATCGACTTGATGACCTTCGGCCTGGCCGAGGCTGACATACGTGCAATTGCCAAGCGATTGTCCGGGGCGGGGCAGATCCTGGTTTGCGGCACTGGCGGTGGGTCGTCCATGGCGGCGGTGGAGTTGCAGAACAGGCTGTTTCGGTTGGGACTGAAAGTGACGGCGCAGACCGATCCGCAGTTGCAGCGCATGAACGCCTCGGTTCTGGGGGATGGCGACGTGATCGTCGGGTTCTCGATCTCGGGGCAGGCGCGATCGGTGATGGACGCCCTGCTGATCGCACGGCAGTATCGGGCGTACACGGTGACCGTCACCGGGCCCGGCTCGCCGTTGGAGGATATCGCGGACGCGGTTCTGCCGCTGAGCTTCCGCGAGGGTGAAAACCTTTATAAGCCGTCTTCCGTGCGGTACGCGCTGCTGACAGCGGTTGACCTGTTGTCGCTGGCGACAGCCGTGACCGCAGGCACCCCGGCGATCGAAAAGCTGCGCCGCGTCCGGCAAAGCCTGGCAAGCCAGGATATCCGTAACCCGAAACTGCCCATAGGGGATTGAACTGGTGAACATCTACGAAACCGACACCCCCGCCGTCCTGATCGATCTGGACCGGGTGGAGGCGAACCTGGCCCGCGCGCAGGACTACGCCGACAGCTGCGGCCTTGCGCTGCGCCCGCATATCAAGACCCACAAGCTGCCGATGTTTGCCAAGCGTCAGGTGGCGCTGGGCGCGAAGGGCATCACCTGCCAGAAACTGGGCGAGGCCGAAGTGATGGCCGATGCCGGGCTGGACGACATCTTCATCACCTACAATATCCTCGGCGCGTCCAAGCTGGACCGTCTGGCCGCGCTTCACGACCGGATCACCGTCGCTGTGGTCGCGGACAACGCAGTGGTGGTGGACGGCTATGCCGCACGGTTCACCGACCCCGCGCGCCCCCTGTCCGTGCTGGTCGAATGCGAAACCGGTGCTGATCGCTGCGGTGTGCAATCGCCCGAGGCGGCGCTGGACCTGGCGCGCCGGATCGACGCGGCGCCGGGGCTGCGGTTCGGTGGGCTGATGACCTATCCGCCCAAGGGCTCCCCCGAGTCGACTGACCGCTGGCTGAGCGCGGCCCGCGACCTGCTTGCGTCCGAAGGCCTGCCACCAACGGTGGTCAGCAATGGCGGATCGCCCGATCTGTACCGCGCCGGCGAGGTCAAGTCCGCGACCGAGCATCGGCCGGGCACCTACGTGTACTCGGACCGGATGCAGGTCGGCATGGGGCTTGGTACGCTGGAGGATTGCGCGCTGACCGTGCTGGCCACGGTGATCAGCCGGCCAACGCCGGATCGCGCGGTGATCGACGCCGGCTCCAAGGCGCTGGCGGCCGATATCTGCGCCGCGCCGGGATACGGCCATGTCGTCGAATACCCCGAGGCGGTGGTCATGAAGCTGAACGAGGAACACGGCGTCATCGACCTGTCCGCCTGTACCACCAAGCCCGAGGTCGGCGACAAGATCCGGATCATCCCGAACCATGTCTGCGTGGTGTCGAACCTGTTCGAGACCGTCAACCTGATCCGGGGCGACCAGGTGGAACAGACGGTTCCCGTCGCCGCGCGCGG
>JBFHFG010000428.1:0-3626 GCA_041583815.1 Halovulum sp. | reverse complement strand
GTTTCTTTTCCAGGTGACGCACCGCGCGGCGGCGGATGTAGGGTTCGCACACCTGGTCCATCGGGATCGCCGAGACGACGCGGGTGAACACGCCCATGGTTTCCAGCGCGGACTGCATCGCCAGCGCATTCATCACCGTGGCCAGCATGCCCATGTAATCGGCGGTCGTCCGCTCCATCCCCTGGGCGCTGCCCTGCAGGCCGCGGAAGATGTTGCCGCCGCCGATCACCATGCAGATCTCGACGCCCAGGTCGTGAAGCTTCTTGACCTCGCCGGCCAGCCGCTCAACCGTTGGCGGATGCAGGCCGAACCCCTGCGGGCCCATCAACGCCTCGCCCGACACCTTGAGCATCACCCGCTCGAATGCCGGATTCGTAGCGCTTTCGGCCTCTGTCATGATCCCCTGCTCCGCCTATGTTGTTTGCGACGCTAAAATGTCGGAAATCGCCGGGCGGTTCAACGTCGAAACCGCACCGATTTCCGAATACTGGCGGCCCCGGTGCCTTGCCGCTTGATCCTGCGGGCGAAGTTTCGAATTCTAGGGGCGACCGTGGGCGGTCGGCGGCGGGGGATGTCGCGGACCGCGCGGATCAATTGGGGAATGATCGCATGCAGGATGCACGCCGCGCATACCGAAAACTTGACCTTGTGCAGGGACCGGTGCGTCAGACGGGCGTCAGCATTGTTCTTGCCTTGCTGCTGGGCACATCGGCCCTGGCGCAGGCAACCGGGCCGGTCTTGCTGGAGACGCCATCGGGCAGCCTGTCAATCAGCGGCCACCTGCTGGACTACCAGGCCGGCACCTACACGGTCGCGACCGGGCTTGGTGATCTGACGCTGAACGGCGCCGCGCTGACCTGCAGCGGCCCGGCCTGTCCGGAGGATTCGCCCGCACCGGTCGTCCGGCCCGTGGGCGATTCGCCGAAGACCGGCGTCACCGTGCGCAGCTTGTCGGGAGCGGTTCAACTGAACGGATTCGTCCTGGCAAGGGACAGCGGTAGCATTACCCTGGCCACTGTCGCCGGCACGGTCACCGTCCCCTCCGCACGGGTCATTTGCGAGGGCACGGGCTGTCCCGACCGCACCTGGCCCGGCCTGGCCGAAGCGCGCGCGGACATGACCGCCGGTAAGGTCTTCGATCCGGATGAGGCGACCAATATCGCGGACACCGGGTCCATCGGCGCACCGCCAGCCCCTGAGGCGGATATCGCATCGGTCGAGGCTGTTTCCGACGCGCCCGACGCCAACGCACTCGCAGCGGAAGACACGCTGGCAGAAAACACGGCAGAACCAGAGGCCTCGGATCAGGTCGTCATTGCCGGGGCAGAGTTCGTGCTGGCACCGTTACGTCCCGTTCTGTCGAGCGCCTTCGCGGACGACACTTCCGCCAAGCTGGTCGTGCAGTCGTTGGATACGGGAACCACGGACCTGCCTGCGGCCGGTACAGCCGATGCCGTCATCCGACCGCAGCCATTGGGCGGCTCCGAGGCGGGGACCGTGATCGGGTATGATGCGCTGGTGCCGCTGGTCCATCCCGACAACCCGTTGCCCCAACTGTCCACGGCGCAGCTGCGTGCGATTCTTGCGGGCAAGGTGACGGACTGGGCCGACCTTGGCGGCGCCGCCGGTCCGATCACCCTTGTCGGTCTGCCCGCCAAGAATCCGCTGTCGGACTTGCGCGACACGCTTCTGCCCCCCACCGACGGAAACGAAGGCGCCGCACCGCAGGTCCAGGTCGAAACGGTCGCCGTGCTGGCCGAGGAAGTCGCGCTGGATCCTGCCGCCATCGGCCTCGGCACCTTGTCCCAGCGCGGGCCTGCACGCGCCGTGCCGCTGACCTCGGCCTGTGGGCATGGGGTGCCCGCAGATGCCAGTACGATCCGTACCGGCGCCTACCCGCTGGCCTATTCGATCGTCCTTGCGCCCAGCCCGCGCGGCGACGCGGCGACCACTGCCGTGGAACGGATGCTGGCCCCCGGTACGCTGGACGGGTCCGCGCTGATCCCGGTGGGAATGAAGCCCGGACCGCTGGACGCGCTGCGCGCGCGCCTGACGGACATGCTGGACGGCGGCGGCGATGCAGAGCTCCGGTCCGCGCTAAAGGCCGCGCTGCGCAATGCCGGGGCGGCCCGGCAATTGCCCTTCGTCATCCGCTTCGACGGCGACAGCAATCGCCTTGCCCCGGGGTCCGAGGATGCGCTTGCAGCTGTGGCGGAACTGGCCGGGGGCGGAGGTTTCCCGGAACTGTTCCTCGTCGGCCATGCCGAGAACACCGGCGATCCCGAGCACAGCCGGACGCTCAGCCGCCTTGCTGCCAGACTGGTACGGCAGGTCATGACCCGCGCCGACCAGGACGGACAGCTTTCGGATACGGTAATCCGCACCGTCGGCCTGGGGGCGCTGGCGCCCGAGCGTTGCGGGCCGGATGCGTCGGACAGCGCCAACCGGCGGGTAGAGATCTGGGTGCGCGGCTGACCGCGCCCCGGCCTGCCCCTAGGCGGCCTTCCCCATGACCTGGCGCAACATACCTGCATAAGCCACGACGCCTTGCGCGCCGGTGACCAGATACTTGTTGTCGAACACGACCGCGGGCACACCGCGGATCCCCTGGCGAAGCCAGAAATTCTGCTCTTCCCGCACATCCGGCGCGAAGCGCTGGTCGCCCAGCACGGAAAGCGCCACAGCCCGATCCAGCCCGATCCCCGCAGCCACATCCGCCAGCACGGCGGCGTCGGACAGATCCTGACGAGCGGTGAAATGGGCATCGAACAGCGCCTGCTTCAGGTCATGCATCCGCCCCTGCCCGTTTGCCCAGTGCAGCAACTGGTGGGCGTTGAACGTGTTGTGCATGCGCATGTCGTCGGCGAACCGGAACTCGAACCCGACCTCGGCGCCGAACTGCGTGATCCGCGCGCGGTTCTCGGCAGATTGCGCGGGGGTGGAGCCGTATTTCTCGGCCAGGTGTTCGGCCAGATTCTGCCCCTCGGCCGGCATGTCGGGGTTCAGTTCGAACGGGTGCCAATGGATCTCGTGCGCGATGCCGGTATCCTCCAGCGCCTTCGCCAGTTGCCGGTAACCGATCACGCACCAGGGACAGACGACGTCCGAGACGATGTCGATACGAATGGGTTCGGGGTGGTCCGTCATGTTCGCTCCGGTTTCCGGGGTAGTGCGTGCGCGCCGATGGCCGAACGCGTCGCCGTTTCAAGGCCAGATGTGCCTTCCGCGCGGCGAACGCCATGCCCGCCGGCTGATAATCCCGTGATCGCGAAACGCGGCGGGACAAAAGGAAATGCGCGCCGCCGGGGCGACGCGCATTCCAGAACACGCGCGGGGGACGATGCTCCCGCGCCAGATGTCCTTGCCTGGGATCAGGCGTTCATCTTCGCGACTTCGGCGGCGAAGTCTTCGGCTTCTTTCTCGATGCCTTCGCCGACTTCCAGGCGAACGTAGCCGACGATCTCGACACCGGCTTCCTTGGCCGCGTCACCCACGGTGACATCCGGGTTCATCACGAACTTCTGGTTCAGCAGCGTGACTTCCTCGAAGAACTTCTTCATGCGGCCGACGATCATCTTCTCGATGACCTGATCGGGCTTGCCGCTTTCGCGGGCCTGCTCGGTCAG
>JBFHFG010000427.1:0-3635 GCA_041583815.1 Halovulum sp. | reverse complement strand
GCCCGCGACATGCATCCGGGCATCGGCCAGGATTACCTTGTAGAAGGTTTCCGGCAGGTCCTCGTGGGCGCGCATGTAGTCGATCGCCTCGCCCACGGTCCAGTGCGGCGGGCAGATCACCATCTCGCGGCTCATCAGGCGGCCGGCGGTGCCTTCGTCGTATTGCAGCGAGGCCTCGACCGCGTGACGGTCGGCATCCTCGAGATGACTGAGGATCTGGTCCTGCTCGGCGGCTTCCAGGTCCTCGATCAGGTAGACCAGATCGTCGGTCTCCATGTCCTGGACGGCCTGGGCCAGCGTCTTGCGGTCGAGGATCTCAAGCACCTCGTCGCGGACGCCTTCCTCGAGCTCGGACAGCACCTCGCCGTCAAAGCCTTCGCCCCAGACGCGGATCAGCTTCTCGCGCTCGCCCGCGCCGATCTGTTCCAGAAGGTCGGCCTTGTCCGCGGGGTGCAGCGGTTCGAGCAGTTCGTGCAGCCGATCCTGGGCGCCAACCTCGACCGCCGCCAGGATGGCGTCTACAGTTGCCGCGTTCAGGGCATAGGCGTCGTGTTCGACGACATCCTGATCGGTCTCGGGGCCGGTCGTCTGGTCGGACATGCGCGCATCCTCTGTCGGGAGAATCGGGGCTTTGCGCCGCGCGGGCGCGGCAGCTATAGGGTCCTAGTCCTAACCGGTGGATTCCGCGATGCAACAAACACTTCATCTTGGCCAGACGCTGGAGTTCACAGCGGATCCTTTTGTCGAGGGCATTGGCGCTGCGCTTCATCGCAGCGCCGGGGGCGTGCTGGTCGAGGGCGACCGGATTGCCGCGGTCGGCGAGGGGGCAGATCTGCGCGCGGCGCATCCGCAGGCGCGGGTCGTGGATCACGGTCAGGGGCTGATCCTGCCGGGGTTCATCGATGCGCATGCGCATTTCTCGCAAACCGGGATCATCGCCAGCTGGGGCAAGCGGCTGATCGACTGGCTGAACAGCTATACGTTCCCCGAGGAGGCCCGGTTCGGCGATCCGGAGCATGCGAAGACGGTCGCGCGGACCTACCTGGGCCTCAACCTGGCGAACGGGATCACCACGGCGGCGGCCTATTGCACGATTCATCCGGGCAGCGTCGATGCCCTGATGTCCGAGGCCGAGGCGCGCGGACTGGCGATGATCGCGGGCAAGGTGATGATGGACCGCAATGCGCCTGAAAACCTGCGGGATACCGCGCAGTCGGGCTACGACGACAGCAAGGCGCTGCTGGAGTACTGGCACGGGGTGGATCGCATCGCCTATGCCATCACGCCGCGATTCTCTCCAACCTCGACGCCCGAGCAGCTGGAGGCCCTCGGCACGCTCTGGGCCGAGCATCCCGACTGCCTGATGCAGACGCACCTGAGCGAGCAGGTCGAGGAGGTCGCCTGGGTGGCCGACCTGTTTCCGGACGCGCGCGATTATTTCGATGTCTACCAGCGGTTCGGTTTGGCCGGGCCGGGCGCGGTGATGGGGCACGCGATCCAGCTCAGGCCGCGGGAGTGGGCAGCGCTGGCGGAAACCGGATCGTCGGTTGCGCATTGTCCGACGTCGAACACGTTCATCGGGTCGGGGCTGTTCGACATGGGGGGGGCGCAGGCGCTGAGTCTGCCGGTGGGGCTGGCGACGGATGTCGGTGGCGGGTCGAGTTTCTCGATGCTGCGGACCATGGCGGCGGCCTACGAGGTCGGCCAGTTGAAGGGCAGGGCGCTGCACCCGGCAGAGCTGATCTGGCTGGCGACGGCAGGCAGTGCGCGGGCGCTGCGGCTGGACGGGCACTTGGGACGGCTGGCGCCGGGGATGGAGGCGGACCTCGTGGTCCTGGACTTGGCCTCGACGCCGGTGATCGCGCAACGCGCGGCAAGGGCCGGGGACGTCTGGGAAGCGCTGTTCCCGACGATCATGCTCGGCGACGACCGGGCGATCTCGGGCGTTTACGTCGCCGGCCGCGAGGGCGACGCCCGGACCTCAGGCTAGGACGGCCAAAGCCGCCCCCGGACCCGCGAAGCGGGCCCGGCCCAACGGGCGCAAGCGCCCCTTGGGGGCGCGCCGCGCCGGGCGGGAGCCCCCGTCCGGTGTCGGTGCGTTTGTCAGGCGGCGGAATGGGCCGGAAGACGCAGCCCGCGAGCGCGCTCTACTCGGGGATTTCGAGGACCGTGTCGCGCCCGCCGCGGCGCATCCGAATGGCGTTGGCGCCGATCGCGGCGACCTGGAAGCCTTCCAACTGGTCGCCCGTGACAACCTTCACGTAGCGACCATTGCCCAGCCGGACCAGCGCGTGCCGGTTGCCAGAGCGGCCGAAGACGCCCACCAGCACAAGCTGCCGCATGGGCAGGGCGTTGTCTATGGTCGCGGCCTTGGCCACCGAAGCCGAGGTCGGAAGCTGCGGTGCGCTGCGCTGTGGTTTCGGCGTCGGCGCCGGGGCAGCCGCTGGCGGTGCCACGGCGGTGCCAGGCACAGGCTGGCGGATTGCCGCGACCGCCGGTGCGGTCGGGGCCGAGATCTCGGGGACGACGACCGACACCGGCCGGGGACGTGGTGCGTCGGATCGGGTCAGCGCCAACTCGCTGGGGGCGATTGCCGCAAGGCGTTCCAGCCGCTCGCGCTCCTCGGTGACCATTGCGCCTGGTCGTGCCGGCGGGCGGGCCATGCGCCGGATCGCGTTGGGCGAGGGCGCCAGTTCCTCGGCGTTGCCTTGAGCCACCGCGGCGGCGATGGCGCCCGCGATCTCGGCGGCTTCCTGGGTACGTGCCATGGCCATGGCCGTGCGCGGGCCGGGCGTTTCGACTGCCTCGGGGACGGTATCATCAGGGCTCAGCGCCGCAAGGCGCGAGGCGCTGCCACGCATCGGGGGAACGACGTCCGGGGCGCGGTCGAACACCTCGACCAGCGGAGCGACGCGGTCCGGGCGTTCGGGCGGCATCACTTCGGGTCGTTCGGGGATCACGACGACTTCGGTTTCGGACGCCGGGCTACCGTCGGCCAGCGTCTCGGTGGCGGCATCGCCTTCATCGCTCGCGGCAATGGGTTGCGGTGTCGTCCCGGGCTGCGGCGTGGCCCCGGACTGCGGTGCAGCCGAGCCGACCGGGCGGGGGCGTAGCGGCGGCACCACGTCGGGCCGGGCGGCGATCACCCGGACCGAACCATCGGGGTTCGCCTGGGCCTGAACCGGACCCGTTGTCGCCGCATCAGATGTCGGCGTTCCGGTTGGTGCCGGACGTCTGGGCGGGATCACCGGCGGGGCAGTGTCGAAACTGGGCACGCCGTTCGCCGCGACCTCGACCCCGCGCGATTGCAGCGCCTCGGGTATCGACCGCAGACCGGGGGCGGCCAGCGCCATCGGCACAAGGGCGTCGGCGGTATCCGGCGCGGCGGGCGGAACCAGTGCTGTCACCAGACTGTGCGCGATCGAGCGCGGCGCGCTGATGGTCAGTCGCAATGCGGGAAGCGCAGGCGCCGTGTCGCCGGTGGCGTCGGCGCGCGCCAGCTTCGACCCGGCACTGCGCGGCGCGGCATGGGGCGGCGTTTCGGCCGGAAGCGTGGCGCGGGCATCGGTGATGTCCACCGGCAGTTCCGGCTGTGGGATCCGGGTGGTGGGCGGATCGGCCAGCAGGCGTACCTC
>JBFHFG010000426.1:0-3641 GCA_041583815.1 Halovulum sp. | reverse complement strand
GCCGCTGGATCTTTTCGTAACAGGCCAGCCGCAACTCATAGCCGACATGGTGGCCCACGCTTTCGCCGAAATAGTTCTGCACCATGGTGAACAGACCGCGCGATACGCTGACGCCCAGCAACATCAGCGCCGTCGTCATCAGCGCCCGATCGGCGGCATTGCCCGCGGTCGCCACAATGGCCTGCGTCTGGTCCACGGCACGGCCCAGAAGCTGCGGGATCAGCAGTTGCAGCGTCGCCGCGACGACCGTCGCCAGGATCGCCGCACCGGCCTGCCAGGGATGGCGGAAGCACAGCCGGGTGATGCGCACCAGCGCCCCCAGTCCCTGCCCCCAGTCGGCGGCCTTCACGTGTCGCAGCGCATCGATCTGCTGCGGTTCCGGGGCTGTGATCGTTGCCGTCACGGCGCATTCCTCTCATGCAAACGCCCGGATCCTGAACGGGTTCGGGCTGTTCTTGCGGGCATCAATTGCCCGAGGCCACCGGCGGCGAAATGCTGCGGGCGGCGGTCGTGGGGCGCTGGTCGCGGCCCCCGCGTTGTGCGGAAACCGGTCACCGGACAGGTCCAGAAATGGCATGACCCAGCCGCCGAAACTGCGTGCGGGTGGGGGAAGACGGGCCGGAGCAAGGCGCCTCGCGCGGACGGTACAATATCCTTTCGCGAGAATCCATAGACGGCGATGACGAAGCGTCAACCGCCGCCGGAGTCCGCCAGAATGTCCGCCTTGCGCGCGCCCCGGTCGCCCATCGGCATACCGCGCCCGGTCGTGGTGTCGTGCCGCGTCTGCGCTTCGGCCTCGGCGTTCAGCTCGGCCCCCAGCAGCAGCACGTACGCGGAGATCCACAGCCACATCAGCAGGATCACCACGCCCGCAAGTGCGCCGAAGCTTTCGTTGTACGAGGCGAAGTTCTCGGCATAGACGGAAAAGCCCACCGATGCCGCAAGCCACAGCACGCAGGCCAGCACCGCCCCCGGCATCAGCCAGCCCCAACGCGCGGGGGCGCGGCTGGGCCCATGCCGGTACAGCACCGCGATCCCCACGACGGCCAGGGCTGCCAGCAGCAACCAGCGCGCCAGGGCGATCGCCGTCTCGGTCACGGGACCAAGGTCGACCAGCGACAGCAGCGCGGGGACCATCGGGCCGACGACGATGCCCAGCGCCGCGCCCAGCACGATCACCACGGTCAGTGCCAGCACGGTCGCAGTCCGACGCACGAATCCCCGGCTTTCGCTTTCGTCATAGGCAACGTTCAGACCCTGCATGAAGGCGCTTACCCCTTTCGAGGCGGAATACAGGGCCAGGACAATGCCGACACCGGCGGCAAGGCCAAGCGCGGTCTGCCCGGCGGCAGCCACTTCTGAAACCTGGTCGCGGACAATCTCGGCGGCCGAGGCAGGCATCACCGCGGTCACCTGCTGCAACTGCTCGGCCACGTCCTGCCGGTCCATCACCAGCCCCGCCACCGCGACCAGTGCCGCTACGGCGGGAAACAGGGCCAGCAGGCCGTAAAAGGCAATGCCGGCCGCAACCAGCCCGATGCGATCCTCGGACACCTGGTCCTTCACGCGCAGCAATATCGCCTTCCAGCCGCGCGGCGGGATGGCGAAAGGGGTTTCGGCGAATTCACCGTAGTGGGACATGTGGGCTCCGATCAGGGAATGACCCCGCGCCGATCTGGCGCGGGGTCATGTCCGGTCAATGGCGGACGTTGCCAAGATCCTGGCGATCGGCTTCGTCCTTGGCGGCGTCACCCACCCGCTCGGCGGCCTCTTCAGCCTTGTCGCGGGCGGCCTGGGCAGAGTGCTTCAGCTCTTCGCCCGCCTCTTCAATGACCGACTTCGCCTCCTGGCTGGCGGCCTCGGCCACGCGCTCCAGTTTGCTGCGCTCCTCGCGATAGATCGCTTCGGCTTCGCGCATCAGGGCGTCACTGTAAGTCCCCATGTAGCGGTCCTCGGTCCGGCTGCGGGGCAGCGCGCCGCCGATGGCCGCACCTGCGGCGACGGCAAGCGCCCCCGCGACCAGCGGCTGCTCGCGGAAGAAATCCCCGGCGGCGGCCTGCCCCTTGCTAGCGGCGCGGTGCGCCTTGTCGCGGGCCTCGACGGCACGGGCCCGGGCGGCGATCACACGCTCGCGCGCCTCGGATGACAGGTCCTCGGTGCCCTCGGCAAGCCTGGCCCGCAGCCGGGCAACGCGGGCCTGCACCTCGGCACGGGTTTCCCGCGCACCGCCGCGCAGGCGCTCGGCACGGGATCGCGCCCCTGCCGCGGTCGCGTCCAGCCGCTCCCGCGCGCTGTCATAGGCATCGCCCGCCGCGCTGCCGGCGCGATCGGCGAACCCGGTGGCGGCGTCACGCGCCCGGCCCGCGGCATCGCTTGCGCCGTCAGCGGCACGAGCCAAAGCACCCTGGTCGTTATCCTCGGCCCAGGGATCGGCATAGGGATCGTCCTCGCGCGCCCAGCTCGGGAAACCGCCGGGCTGGCGATAGCCTTCGTCCAGCAGCAGCGGGTCGGCGCGGCCCGGCATCGCGGGCGCTGTACGGCCGTACGCATCGGATTTGCGCACCCCGTCGGTCTTGTCCCCCCGTCCACCGAAGGCCAGCCAGGCCAAGCCGATACCGGTCAGCGCAAGGCCGATGGGATTGTCACGCGCGGCGCGGGCGACGGTGCGGCCATAGTCGGCCCCGTACTCGCGCAATTCGCTGCCCAGGTCGCCCAGCAGGCGCTCGGGCGCGAACCGCTCCTGAAGCTGCTGAGCAGTACTGCGGAACTGCGCGCGCTCCAGCTCGATATCGCGTTCGATCTCGGACGCGGTGCGGGTGTCATTCGCCATTGTAGATCTCCTTTACCGTGTTCGCGTCCCGGCGGACGTTGCGGGCGGTCCGGCGCGGGGCGAGGTTGGAAAGCTTCAGGTTGTTGCGGCCCCGGATCAGCAGGATCAGGGCGACGATGGTCAGCCCGCCGCCGACGATCAGCGCCGCCCAGCCGGGGGCAAGCCCGGTTTCGGCCAAGGCGGCGACGGCGGCACCGGCCAGAACGTCCAGCGCGGTCAGGCCGATGACCGCGGCGACCACCAGCAGGACCACCGATCCCGTGGCACGGCTGACGCTCTCGCCGATCTCAGCGCGGGCCAGGTCGACCTCGTTGCGGACCATGCTGCTGACATGGCCCAGCAGGTCGCCCACCAGCCCGGCAGCCGAGCCGGTCTTGCTGTCGGGTTTGCTGTCAAAGCTGCGGTCGGTCGAGGCCATTACCGGTCCTCCGCATCGCTCGTGTTGACGGCAGGTGCCGGGAACGCAGTTGCGGGCGCGGCACTGCGCGGCGGCATACCCAGTTCGGCGGCCTCGTACGGCGCGGGACGGTAGGACTCGCCCCCGTCGGACTGCGGCATGTCCGTCCCGCTGTCCTGCCCTGCCTTGGCAAAGCGCGTCGCCGCAAAGCCCAGCAGCGCGGCACCACCCAGGAAGGCCAGCGGATTGCGGCGGGCAAAACCGGACACGTCATGCACGATGTCGCGCATGTCCTTGTCGCGCAGCCCATCCGACATCTCGGCCAGGGTTTCGGCGATCTGTCCGAACGTTCGTTCCTGCGGGGAGCCTTCGCGCAGTTCCGCCGATGCACGGCGCAGTGCGGTCGCGACCGAG
>JBFHFG010000425.1:0-3641 GCA_041583815.1 Halovulum sp. | reverse complement strand
TGGGTACGATCCTGTTCTACGCCCAGTGTGCGGCGATCGCAGACCCGGGCGGCGATGCGGCGCACTACCGGATCGCGGGCTGGCGCGAGGCAGGCGCGCTGGCGGGGATCGTCACTGCCGCCATTCTGCCGGGTGCGCTGGGCAGCGTTTTTGGCAGCCTGGCGGGCTATGCCGCGTTCGGGGCCCTTCTGGCGCTGGCCGCGCCACTTGTCCTGCTCGCCAGCACGCCGATCTGGACCGTTCCCGCCGCGCCGGTGCCGGCACAGTTCGATCCGCAGAGTTTCCTCAGCGCAGGCGCGGGGCGGCTGCTGGTACTGGCACTGCTGAACGCGATGCCGGTGGCTGTGACCTCGACCCTGTTCCTGTTCTTCGTCGAGGACCGGTTGGGTCTGCCGGAGTTGGCTGGCCCCTATCTTGTGCTATTTTTCCTGTCCGCCGGAGCAAGTGCGCCGCTGTGGTCCCGGCTTGCCGCACGGTTCGGTGCACGCCGCGTGCTGCTTCCGGCGATGGCGATGGCGGTCCTGGCATTTGCCGGCACCGCGATTCTACCGGTCGGCGCCGCATGGGCGTTCGGTGCGATAACCATCGTCTCGGGGGCCGCGATCGGGGCAGACCTCGTGATCCTGCCCGCATTGTTCGCCGCGACCCTGGCGCGTGCGCGTCTGCCGCAGGCGATAGGTTTCGGCGCATGGAGTTTTGCGACCAAGGCTTCCTTGGCGATTGCCGCCGGAACCGTGCTGCCATTGCTGCAACTCGCGGGATACGCGCCCGGCGGCACGAACGACGCCGACGCTCTGGGCGCGCTGAACGCCGCCTACGCCATCCTGCCTTTGCTGCTGAAACTGCCGGCCATGATACTCGTGGCCCGCCTGCCGGAAGACCACATCAATGTTTGAAAACCGGACATGGTGGATCGTGGGCGCAAGCGAGGGTCTGGGCGCGGCTATCGCGCGCAAACTGGATACGGCGGGCGCGCGCCTGGTCCTGTCAGCCCGAAGCCACGACAAGCTGGACGCCCTGGCGGGTTCGTTACGCGACGCCCGCGCCTTGCCGATGGACGTCACGGACCCGGGGTCGGTCCGGGCTGCAGTCGCCGAGGCGGGTGATGTCGACGGGCTGATCTTTTCCGTCGGGGCCTATGATCCGATGACGGCGGCCGACTGGGACCCCGATGCCGCCGTAACGATGGGCGAGGTCAATTTCATCGGAGCGTTGCGGCTGCTGGGCCATGTTACGCCCCGGATGGTCGAACGCGGACAGGGACGGATTGTTCTTATCGGCTCGCTTGCCGGGTTCGCGGGGCTGCCGGGCTCGATCGGATACGCGGCAAGCAAGGCAGGACTGATGCACCTGGCCGAGGACATGCGCGTGGACCTGAAAGGCACCGGCGTCACGGTGCAACGTGCCAACCCCGGCTTCATCCGCAGCCGGCTGACCGACAAGAACACGTTCGACATGCCGCAGATCATGGAGCCGGACACGGCAGCAGACCATGTAGTTCGCGCGATCCGGTCGGGACGCTTCTCGACAAGTTTCCCTCGGCCCTTTTCGTGGTTGTTCTCGATCGGGGGAAGCCTGCCGACCAGCCTGTTTCAGCGTATCTTCTAGGCTGTCGAAACAGCGTTCACGACAGGTAGTCGCGCAGCACCTGTTCGGTCCCGTTGCGGTGAAGCCCGGTCAACGCGGCTGCGAAACTGTCGCGAAAATGCGCATCATCGGCCAGCGAACCGTAGATGTCGCGCATCTCCAGCCAGACGGTGGGGTCCTCGCGTGCCTGCCGCGCCCGCGTGTGCAGCCGATCCCAGTCCGGATCGTTCGGGCCGATCTGCTGCCCGGCGTCGTTCACGCCAAAGCAGTAGCGGCACCACAAGGCACTTTCCAACGCCAGTCCCGGCACTTCGCGACCAGCTGCGCGGTTGTCGAGCACCGAGGGTACGATGAACTTCGGTTGTCGGTTCGATCCGTCGAAACACAGCCTTGCGATGGTGTCCTCGATGCGCGGGTTCGAGAAACGCTCGCGCAGCAATGCATGGTACTGCTGCTGCGTAGCACCCGGCACCTCTTCGACGACTGGATAAATCTCATCCCGTTCGACCTTGTCGAAATAGGCCGAGATCAACGGGTGGCCCATCGTCTCGTGTGCGAAAGTCAGTCCCATCAGGGCTGCCGGATAGGCGATCAGTGCATGACCGCCGTTCAACATCCGGATCTTCATGTGCTCATAGGGCGTGACATCGGAAACGAACTGAACGCCGACCTTTTCCAGCGCGGGACGGCCGTTGCAGAAACTGTCTTCCAGAACCCATTGGCGGAATGGTTCGCAGAACACCGGACGTGCATCCTCTATCGCGAACGTGTCGCGTAGATGTGTCGCGCGGGCCGCGGTGGTTGCCGGGGTGATCCGGTCGACCATGCCGTTGGGAAACGCAACATTGTCCGCTATCCAGTCGGCCAGTTTCGCGTCCTGTCCCCGGGCAATGCCCAGAACCGCGGCGCGGGTCACATCGCCGTTGTGCGGAAGGTTGTCGCAGGACATGACCGTGAACGGGGTCGCACCGCTGTCGCGGCGTGCGCGCAGGCCAGCGACGATCGTGCCGAAGATCGTGGTCGGCCGGTCCGGATGTTCGATGTCGGCACGAACCTGCGGATGATCCGGATTGAATCCGCCAGTTTCGGCGCTGACGAAATAGCCGCCTTCGGTCACGGTCAGCGACACGATCCGGACCGCCGGATCCTGCATCGCGGCCAGGACCGGCGCGTGCCCGCTCTCGACCGGCAGAAAGCCGCACATGGCACCGACGACGCGAGCCTGCTCGCCCGCCGCGTCCTGCTGCGTGACCGAGAACAGGCAGTCCTGTGCCAGCAGATCCTCGCGCATGACCTCGTCCGCGGGCATGACGCCAGCTCCGAGGATACCCCATGCCGGATCGCCGCCCGCGGACAGCAGTTCATCGTAATAGACCGCCTGGTGTGCACGATGGAAATTGCCCAGGCCGACGTGAAGAATGCCCGGTTTCAGCGCCGCGCGGTCGTATACGGGGGTCACGATTCCCCCGGGCATGTCGGCCAGCGAGTCATTGCTCAGGCGTGTGGCCATGGGTCGTCTCCCGGATAGCTGAAGCTGGCGGCCCCGAGGCCGCGCCAATGTTCGGCAGGCATACGTCGGCGGATCGTCAGTCGATCCGAAGACCCTTGTCGTCGAAGCGATGGATGCGCTCTTCGTCGGGGGTCAGATAGATCCTGTCACCGTGGTGCAACGACAGCTCGCCGGCTTCACGCACGGTGATAGGCTCATCCCGGCCGTCGATGTGGACGTGGAAGAAGGTATCCGAACCAAGGTGTTCCGACACGCCCACCTTTCCAACCCAGCTACCTTCGCTGGCCGAGGCGGCGATATGCTCTGGACGGATCCCGATGGTGTGGGCCTCGCGCCGACTGGCTTCGTCCCCCGTCAGAAGGTTCATCTTGGGCGAACCGATGAAACCCGCAACGAACTTGTTCCGCGGGCGGTGGTAAAGCTCCAGCGGGCTGCCCACCTGCTCGATCACGCCGGCCTGCAGAACGACGATCTTGTCTGCCATGGTCATCGCCTCGACCTGGTCGTGGGTGACGTAGATCATCGTGGTCTTCAGCCGTTCGTG
>JBFHFG010000424.1:0-3651 GCA_041583815.1 Halovulum sp. | reverse complement strand
TCCTCGGCCGTCATCTCGTCGGTGCTAAGCTCCCGCTCGCCCTCGCGGATCTGGACATAGCTTTCGCGCAGCGCCGCGCGGTAAAGCTCTTCCTTGTCGCCGAAATAGCTGTAGATCATCGGCTTGCTGACGCCTGCCGACTCGGCGATCGAGTCGATGCGGGCACCGGCATGGCCCAGCCGTGCGAACTCGTCCAGCGCGGCATCCAGTATCCGGCGTTGCGAAGCCGCTGCATCGCGGCGGCGGGGCTTGGGTTTCTGCGTCCGGCTCATGGCGCTCTCCTGCGTGCTGCGCCGGTCAGACGTCCCAGCCCGCGCCGGACAGGCGGCAGACCCAGCACGATGCTGGCGGCGATGATGACGACGAACATTGCCGAGATCGGACGGGTCAGGAACGGCTCGAGGCTGCCGTCGCTGAGTGTCAGGCCCCGGCGCAGGTTCTTGTCCAGCAGATCGCCGAGGATGATGCCAAGCACAAGCGGCGCCATCGGATAGTTCATCTGCCGCAGCACGAAACCGATCAGACCGAAGGCGACCATGACCCAGATGTCGAAGACCCGCTGGGTCAGCGCATAGGGGCCGATCACGCACAGGACGAAGACCACCGGCATCAGCAGTTCGCGCGGGATGCGCAACACCTGGATGAAGGCGCGGGTCAGCGACAGGCCGTAGATCAGGATCGCGGCGGTCGCCAGCAGCAGCATGGCGGCCACGGAGTAGATGAAATCCGGTTGTTCCAGCATGATCATCGGGCCGGGGCGCACCCCGTGGATGAACAGTGCCGCGATCAGCACGGCAGCGGGCGCGGAGCCGGGCACCGCCAGTGTCAGCGCCGGGATCAGCGCGCCGGGGACCACCGCGCTGTTGCCGGTTTCGGCGGCGGTCAGCCCCTCTTTCGAACCCTTGCCGAACTGGTCGCTTTCGGCGCTTGTGCGCTTGGCGACGGCATAGCTGGCCCATGCACCGATATCCTCGCCTACACCGGGGATGATGCCGACGATGGTGCCGATCACGCCCGAGCGGCCGATGGTGAACTTGTAGCGCCACAGGTCGGACAGGCGCGGCAGGGTGCGATCCTCGCGCAGGTCGTCGCCGGCCAGCTTCGGCTTGCCGCGCCACATCACCGTCAGGACCTCGGCGAACCCGAAGGCGCCGACCATCGCAGGGATCAGGCCGATGCCGCCGTTGAGTTCGGGAACGCCCAGGCTGAAGCGGACGTGGGCATGGATGCCCTCGGACCCGACCATTGCGACGGACAGCCCCAACAGCCCCGCGATATAGCCGCGCAGCGGGCTGATCCCGCCGGTAAGCTGCCCCGAGATGACGATGCCGAACACCGCCAGCCAGAAGAATTCGAAAGATCCGAAGCTAAGCGCGACCTCGGCCAGAAGCGGCGCGAGGATCACCAGCAGCAGGATGCCCACGACCGTACCCAGTGCCGAGCCGGCGGTGGCCAGCGCCATCGCGTAGCCCGCCTCGCCCCGCTGGGCGAGCGGGAAACCGTCAAGCGAGGTCGCGGCGCTGGCAGGCGTGCCGGGGATGTTCAGCAGGATCGCGCTGCGCGAGCCTCCGTAGATGGCCCCCACGTACATGCAGATCAGCACCAGGATCGCGCTGTCGCGGTCCAGCGTGTAGGTCAGCGTGGTCAGCAGCGCCACGCCCATGGTCGCCGTCAGGCCCGGCAGACTGCCCACCAGGATCCCCAGCAGCGTCGCCCAGGCGACATGGAATATCCCCATCGGGGTAAGGAACGACAGCAGCGCGCCGCCCATGGATGCAAGTCCGTCGATCATGGCAGGCGCACCAGGAAGCCGTAGCGGAACAGCGCCGAGATCGAGACCGCCATGATACCGGCGAACAGGACCAGAAGAACGGCATGGCGCAGGCGGGTGCTGCCCTGAACCGCGGGGATCAGGAACCAGCCCGAGAAGCCGAAAATGAAGATCGCGGTCGCCGCCCAGAACGGCATCCTGCCGACCATCCCCAGCGCGTAGACGCCACACCACAGCGCGGTGAACGCGAAGTTGGAGAACGACTGCCCGTCTTCCGTTGTCGCTGCAGGGGCGGATGCCTCTTGCGGGGTGGAGCGGCGCGTACCATTGGCCAGCAGGACGGCACACAGCATCAGGACCAGGCCCAGGATGATCGGCACCAGGCCGGGGATGCTGGCGGGGTGGATCTGGCGGATTTCAAGCCGGTCCATCACGTAGCCGCCATAGCTCATCCCCGCCCCCAGGGCGAACAGGATGGCTGCGGTCACGCGGTCCGCTGCGGGCGAATCGAAGCGCATGTTCTGTACTTTCCGCCGGCGGTGGCCGGCACGATCTTGATGTCAGGGGTGAGCGATCCGCACGCCGGGGCCAGCCCGGCGTGCGGAAGCCGGATCACTCTGCCGGGCAGTCGATGCCGATCTCGGACGGATCGACCACGGCCTCGCCACGCGAGACGCGGGCGCAGGCTTCCGAGATCACGACGGGCATTGCCTTTTCCAGCGCCGCGTCGCCGAAGCTGGGATCGAAGACCGCGCCGCGCTCGACCGCGTAGGACCGCAGCGCGTCAGAGGTCATCACGTGCTCCTGCCATGCTTTGTCCACGGTATCGTAGACTTCCTGCGGGGCACCCATCGGGATGAACACGCCGAAATAGTCGGGCGCGACGTGCATCTCGGGCAGCCAGTTGGTGATCGGCGGGATCGGGTCCAGCCCCTCGATGACCAGTTCCTTGTCCGACAGCACCGCAAGCGCGCGCAGGCGGCCGGCCTTGATCATCTCGGTCTGCTCCACGGCCAACTGGGTCGTGGCCTGAACCTCGCCCGCCGCAGCGGCCAGAACGGCCGGGTTGCCGCCGTCATATGCAACCATGCGCGCGCCCAGTTCACCGCCCGAGGCCTCGTTGATCGCGGCCATCGCCATCCCGCCCGAGGAGTTCACCCCGGCGGTGCCAACCTTGACGGCCTCGGCTTCCTTCATCGCTTCCAGCAACTCGCCGAAATCCTGCCACGGCGCGTCGGCGTTGACCGAGACCACGGGCACGTTCGCGACGTGCAGGTAGATATGGTAATCCTCGATCGAGGTATTCTCGACCAGTCCGGTGACGGCATAGGTCGCGTTGTTAGCGATCGCGTTTGCCGTCCAGGTGTAACCGTCGCGCGGTGCGTCCAGCGCCGCCTTGGTACCGATGGAGCCCGACGCGCCCGGCTGGTTCACGACCACGACCGGCGTGCCCAGGGCCTCTTCCAGGATCGGCGCGACAACGCGCGTGACCTGGTCGGTCGAGCCACCGGCCGACCACGGCACGATGATGTTGATCGGGCGATCCGGTTGCCAGTCCTGCGCCATCGCGCCCGCCCCGAAGGTTGCGAGCGCTGCGCCAAATACAGCAGCGGATACAAGTTTGTTAGATGATTTCATGGTAGGTCCTCCTCCTTACCTACCGGTAGGTAATAAAATGCGCGCGAGTCTGTCAACAGGATTTCGAAACTTGCGCCCCGGAGCTTGAAAATGGCCATCGGGCCATGATTTGAGCCCCTCCGCGCGACACGTGGCGGCGCGCCCGGTACGCCGGAACGCTGGTCAATCCCGACGCACGGGCACCCTCCCGCCCTCACGTCGCGCGAATCGCGCGCCCTGACGTCGTGCAGCCGTGGTGTCGT